>NZ_JBTSDU010000102.1:0-11764 GCF_054605595.1 Georgenia sp.
CGGGCGCCCGGGAGCCGGGGCGCCGCCCCGGGCTCCCGCCCTGGCCCGGCGCCGCACCGCGCTCCCGCCCAGGCCCGGCGCCGCACCGCGCTCCCGCCCAGGCCCGTGGAGCGGCACGTCAGCAGCGGAGGCTCTTCTCACCCCGGGCTGTGCGGGGCCCCTCAGCCGCCGTGACGCTCCACACCAACCCGGGCGGGGCCGGCCAGCGCGGCGGCGGCGAGCCGCGCGGCCTCGATCCGGTCGACCTTCCCCGGGCCGCGCTCGGGGAGCCGGGCCATCACCACCAGGGCCCTCGGCCGGTGCGCGCCGTCGAGATGTGCGCCAGCGGGCTGGGACGTCCCGTTGCTCCCGGGGCAGGCGCCGACGGCGGCACGGATGTCGGCCAGGGTCGGCGTCGCCGCGCCGGGGGTGGGTACGACGACGGCGGTGACCAGCGCACCCCACTCGGGGTCCGGCACCCCCACGACCACGGCCTCGGCGACACCCGGCAGCTCGGCCAGCGCCCGCTCGACAGCCCCCGGGGAGACCTTGACACCGCCGGAGTTGATGAGGTCGTCGATGCGGCCGAGGACGCTGAGGCGGTCGGGTCCGTCCCCGCGGGCGTCCAGCCGGCCCCGGTCGGCCGTGTACAGCCAGCGCACGCCGTCGACGACCCGGAACACGGCGGCGTCGGCGGCGTCGTCGTCGAGATAGGCGCTCGCGAGGACGGGGCCCCCGATCGCCACCCGGTCGTCGTCGAGGATGCGCAGCCGCACGCCGTCGAGCGCGACGCCGTCGTACACGCAGCCGCCGCCCGTCTCGGTCATGCCGTAGGTAGTCACCACGGGTAGGCCCAGGTCGCGGGCGCGTTCCAACGTGCTCGGCGCGGACGCGGCCCCGCCCACGAGGATGGCGGCGAGCCGGCGGAGCGGTTCGGCCGCCCGCTCACCGGCTTCCAGCACCCGGAGGAGCTGGGTGGGCACCAGGGAGAGGTAGCCGGGAATGTCCTCGCGCATCGTGGTGGCGGCCTCCGCGAGCGCCGTCGCGTCGAAGCCGCCGCTCGTGTCCAGCACGACGGGCCGGGTCCCGGCGAGTGCCGAGCGCACCAGTACCTGCACCCCGGCGACGTGGTGCGCCGGGACCGCAAGCAGCCACTGTCCCGGACCGGCCAGGCGCTTCTCGGTCGCCCGCGCCGAGGCGGTCAGGGCGGCAGCGCCGAGCGCGACCAGGTGACCCCGGCCCGTCGTCGAGCCGGAGGTCTGCAGCACCATCGCGGTCGCGCCGGGTACCGGCCGGCGCGACCGCGCCGAGAGCTCGGCGACGACGTCGGACCCGCGGCGACCCGGGGCGTGCGGGACCAGCACGCCGGGCGCATCCTCGACCACCGTGGCACGGACGGCGCCCAGCAGGGTGGCGACGTCGCCGGGCCGGGTCCCGCCGACGAGCGGCACCAGCCGCCGGTGGGAGGTCGCGCCGTCGGGCGAAGGGCCGACGCGCGGGGACAATGGCGGGGTCACCGATCAAGGGTAGGTCGTTCGTTACGCTGCCCTCGTTCCGATCTCAGAGAGCAGGGCCACGATGCGACAGCTGACCACCCACCCGCAGGCACGGGGACGTGCCGGACATGCGAAGGTTCGTCCGCGGCGCCGAGCCTTGGTGCCGGTGGTGGCCGCCGCTCTGGCGCTCGTGCTCGCCGCGTGCTCCCCGTCCGCCCCCGACGAGAAGCCCACCGTGGCGCCGACGACGGCGACGACGCCGACCCCCTCGCCCACACCGACGACCCCGCCGCCGCCACCCCCGACCTGGCCTCTGACGGGGCTGCCGCGGGAGGGTGAGCTCGGTCCTGCCCTCTCCGTGAAGATCGAGAACTCCCGGCAGTCGCGCCCGCAGACCGGTCTGGAGGACGCCGACGTCGTGTGGGAGGAAATGGTCGAGGGCGGGATCACCCGCTTCAACGCCGTCTACCACTCCGTCGTGCCCGAGGTGCTCGGACCGGTCCGCTCCGCCCGTCCGATGGATGCCGCGATCTCCGCCCCGTACGGCGGGGTGATCGCGTTCTCGGGCGGCCAGCCCGCGTTCGTGGAGAAGATCCGGGCGACCGGGCTCCTGGTGCTGAGCCACGACCTGGGGAGCCCCGGCTTCTACCGCGTCCGCGACCGGCGGACGCCGCACAACGTCTTCGCCACCGGCCCCGAGCTGGTGGCGCAGGCCACCGACGGCCACACCACACCGCCGCCGGAGCAGCTTGCCTTCGCGGCCGACGTCGCCGGCTCGAGTGCCGTCGTCGCCGGCGCTCCGGCCACTGTCCTCGCCGTGGGATTCCCCTCGTCGGCGCCCGGCTGGACGTGGGACCCGGCCGCGATCGGGCACGGCGCGGGCGGCGACTGGATGCGCGACGAGAGCGGTCTCGAGCAGCTCTCCACCGACGGTGACCGGCTCGCGGCCGACAACGTCGTCGTGCTGCGCGTGCAGATCCGTTCCACCGGCACGTTCGACCCTGCGGGCAACCCGGTGCCCGAGACGATCCTCGAGGGCGAGGGTGATGCGTTGGTGGCCAGCGGCGGGAAGGTGCTGGCAGCCCGCTGGGCCAAGGGCGGTGTGTCCGAGCCGCTCCGGCTCACCGACGCCGCGGGTGCCCCGATCCTGCTGTCACCCGGGAACACCTGGATCGAGCTGGTACCGGTCGACGGTGGATCGATGCGCTACGAGTAGTCGCTGATCGCCCGGTTGTCGCCGAGCGCCCGGTAGTCGCTGATCGCCCGGCCAGGGTTCACCCGGCCGGGCGATCCCCTTCGCCGCACCACCGGCACGCGATCCCGGTCTGGCCGCACCACCCACGACCCCGGTGCATCAACCGCGGCGTCGATGGCTCGACGCACCGCGACCTCGAAACGTGCACCAACGTCGAACTCACGGTCGTCGTACCAGGCGACGTCAGCGACGAACCCGGCTCGCGTCTCCGGATGGAAGCCGAACCTGAGGGTCATGCGTTGCGCGCAGCCTGCCGTGTCGCTCGTCGCTCGTCCACGCCTCGTTGATCGACTCGTGGTCGGTCACCTCGACCGACTCCAAGAGCCACAGCGCCACGTCCTTGCGCACCGAAGGAGGTAGGGCCGAGCCTGCCTCGCAGCACTCCGATCCGCTCAGCGCCACGGCGTGCGTCGGCGCGCCGTCAACGACGCCCGCGAGCGCAGCAGGCGAGGCTCAATCACAGAGTCGACCGTCGTTCTTTCCACGTCGCTGCCACACATCGAGGTCCGACAAGCCGTTGACCCGCGGAAACAGGCCGGATCAGAAGTAGTAGGGGAAGGTCGACCAGTCGGGGTCGCGGCGCTGCAGGAACGCGTCCCGACCCTCCACCGCCTCGTCCGTCATGTAGGCGAGCCGCGTCGCCTCGCCGGCGAACACCTGCTGGCCCGCCATGCCGTCGTCGGCCATGTTGAACGCGAACTTGATCATGCGGATCGCCTGCGGTGACTTGCTCGCGATGATGCGTGCGTACTCGAGAGCGAGGGACTCGAGGTTGTCGTGGTCCGTCACCTCGTTGACCACACCCCACCGCTCGGCGTCCGTGGCGGAGTACTCGCGAGCGAGGAAGAAGATCTCCCGGGCGCGCTTGTCGCCGGCCTGGCGGGCCAGGAGTGCCGAGCCGTAGCCGCCGTCGAAGGAGCCGACGTTCGCATCGGTCTGCATGAACCGGGCATGTTGGCGCGACGCGATGGAGAGATCGCACACGACGTTGAGGCTGTGGCCCCCGCCGGCCGCCCAACCCGGGACCACCGCGATGACGACCTTCGGCATGGTCCGGATGAGGCGCTGGACCTCGAGGATGTGCAGCCGGCCGGCGCGGGCGGGGTCGATCTGCTCACGACGCTGCTCGAGTGGGGCCTCGTCGTCGGCGTCGGGCTCCTCGTACCGGTAGCCATCCCGACCCCGGATGCGCTGGTCCCCACCCGAGCAGAACGCCCAGCCGCCGTCCTTGGGGCTGGGGCCGTTCCCGGTGAGGATCACGGCGGCCACGTCGGAGGTCATGCGCGCATGGTCGAGGACGCGGTAGAGCTCGTCGACGGTGTGGGGGCGGAAGGCGTTGCGGACCTCCGGCCGGTCGAACGCGATGCGAACGACGGGGCGGTCGCGCTCGCCGTCCGCCGAGCGCTCGACGCCGCGGTGGTAGGTGAGGTCGGTGAGCTCGAAGCCCGCGACCTCCCGCCACACGTAGGGATCGAAGGTCTCGGACACGCGCGCGGGGAGGGTGCTCACGGCGATCACCCTAGATCAGCGTGCGTGGTCGCAAGGTGCACGTCGTCGAGAGGACCGCGTCGATCCTGGCGACCGGCCCCACAGCCTGATCAGAACGGGGGTGGGGCGTCGTTCGGGTCGGCCTTCGGGGGTGGCGGCGGCGGGGGCGCGTTCTCCGCGGTGAGATGGTCGATGGACGTGATGTCGCCGTCGGACTCACGCCGGTAGGCACGGCCGGTCAGGCGCGAGGTCCACTCGAAGACGCCACCGGGGAGGAGGTTGACGGTGAAGTCACCGAGCGTCTTGTGGCGGTGATCCTGGGTGCACTGGGCGGCGAGGTTCGCCAGCGAGGTGGTCCCGTCATGCTCCCAGGGGATGAGGTGGTCGAGCTCGCAGGCCCGGGCCGAGGTGGCACAACCGGGTCGCACGCAGGTGCGGTCGCGGGCGCGGATGAGGTCCGCCAGGGCGGCGGGAGGCCGGTAGCTCGTCCGGCCGACGTCCAGGACGGTGCCGGTGAGCGGGTCGGTGACGAGTCTCTTCCAGGTCCCACCCCAGGCGAGCGTCCTGGCGGTGGCGGGAGCGATCGCACCGTAGCCCTCGAGCTCACCCGGCTCCCCGCCGCCCAACAGCGTGGTCAGCGGTACGGTGACGTGCACCTGGACCGGTCGGCCGCCCTGACGGGCCAGCGGGACCCCGGGCGTGGCACCGTTGCATGTACAGCCCATGTTGCCGGTGCCCGAGGGGACGGTGGCCCCGGCGGGGGAGCCGGTGCTCCAGCCGACGCGGCCGGTTATGGCGGTGCTCGCACCGGCGAGGGTGCCGGTGGTCAGGGCGTCGACACCGATGGTGGCGAGGAGGTCGGCGCGGAGCTGGTCCATCGTCCGTGTCTCGCCGGCGACCTGCTTGGCGGCACGGGCCGCGCCGTCGAGCGCGAGATCGATCGCGATGGCGTCGGCGGCGGGCAGGATCGCGAAGATCGATGCCATCCCGTCGGCCCGGACCCTCGGGTGGCACACCCGTCGGCGCTCGGTGGCGCGACGGGCCCGCCTGTCGGCCTCGTGGGCGTCGACCGCGATCAGGGCCTGCTGGAGCTGTCGGGCCAACTCCGGGGGTGTCCACCCTCGTGCGCCGGGCAGGATCCTCTCCTCCACCGCCCAGGCCACCGGGTAGGGCACGCCGGCGAGGGCCTCGACGATGATGTCGGCCTTGACCGGGGTGATCTGACCGGACTCCAGCGACTCTCCGGTGGCCATGAGCATGCCGTTGAGCAGGCAGGCACTGCGTACGACCTTCTCCGCGCTCTGGCGGGTCATGCCCTCGGCCATCGAGAGTTCGGTCGCGACCGCGTGCCGGCCGTCCTCCCAGTGCTCGTCCTGACCCGCTTCCTTCGCCAGGTCCGCGGCCCGTTCCGCCAGCACGGCGATCGCCTCGCTGCGGCGTGCCGTCGCCCAGGAGATGACCTGGGACCACAAGGTGGACAGCTCGACGAGTTCCGAGGCACCCACAGCGGTTGGATCCACCGCGTCGAGGACGGCGGCCAGCTCCAGCCCAGCCATGCCGGCATCCGTCGTCCCGCCGCTGGCGGCGATGTCGTCCGCGGCAGTGGCGTCGGCAGCGATGTCATCCGCGGCGTCGGCAGCGGTAGTGGCGTCGCCCGCGGCGTCGGCAGCGGTAGTGGCGTCGCCCGCGGCGTCGGCAGCCTTAGTGGCGTCGCCCGCGCGGTCGAGGCCTTCGCCGTCGTGGTCCTCGTGGCCGGAGTCGTCTGGATTCGGTGTGTCGAACATGTGTATGACTCTACGATGAGCCACTGACATCGCGACCGACCCCGCTTCCGACCTGTGGAGCACGGCGACTGGGACGGCCGTACCATATGAACGAACCCGCAAGAGCGCGGGTCCCTGGAGCGTCAACCAGCGAGGAGCGTCATGGCCTGGGTCGTACTCATCCTGTCGGGCGTCCTGGAAGCGGGCTGGGCGCTCTCCCTGAAGGCGTCCGAGGGATTCAGCCGCCTGTGGCCGAGCGTCTCGTTCCTCGTCCTGGCCACGCTCAGCTTCGTCGGGCTCGCCTACGCGTTGCGTACCCTGCCGGTCGGGACCGCCTACGCCGTGTGGACCGGCATCGGGGCGAGCATCACAGCGATCGTGGGGATGGCCGTGCTCGGCGAGACGGTCTCCGTGCTCAAACTCGTCTCGCTCGTCCTCATCGTCGCGGGGATCATCGGCCTGAACCTGGCGGAGAGCGCCGCATGACAGGGGGCGCGTCGAAGGGGGAGCGACGGCGCGAGTCGATCGTGGAGGCGGCCGCCGCGATCGTCGTCGCCGAGGGTGTGCGCGGCGTGAGCCATCGGGCGGTGGCCGAGCGGGCGCGGTGCTCGCTGTCGGCGACGACGTACTACTTCTCTGGCCTCGACGACCTGCTGGGCGCGGCGGGGGAACTCCTGGCGCGACGGTGGGCGGAGCGGGCCGAGCGGGTGCGTGACTCGTTGGTAGCGCCCGGGTCGACGTTCCGCAGTCCGGCACCAGACGTGACGACGTCCGCGGCGCCGTCGACCGATTCGCATGCCTCGGCAGCCTCGGCAGCCTCGACAGTAACGGCGGCCTCGGCAGTAACGGCATCAACGGCGCTCTCGCGTGCCACGGCCCCATCGCCCGGTCCCGTGCTCGACGCGCTGCTGCCCCCGGTCGGGGAGGTGCGGGGCCACTACGAGCAACTCGTCACGGCGGGCAGCGCGCCCGCGGTGGCTCAGGCCTACCAGGCGGGCCGGAGGCGGCTCGCCGCCGCCGTCGGGGACATCCTGCGCATCCTCGGCAGCGACTGCCCGCCGGAACTCGCGATCGCCGTCGTCGACGGTGCGGTGGTGAGCGCCTTGAGCGAGGGGCGGGACGTCCGCAAGACCGCCGCTGACCTGCTGCGACGGGTGATGTCGCTGGCGCCTCCTATCCTTGCCGCATGACGACGCGCACCGCCGACCGCCCCGTGCCGCGCGTACGGGCCGTGTACTCCACGCCGTTGCGCACCCGCTTCCGCCGGATCACCGTCCGGGACGGCCTGCTCCTCCGGGGCGACGCCGGCTGGGGCGAGGTATCGCCGTTCTGGGACTACGACGCCGTCGAGTCCGCGGCCTGGCTCCGCGCCGGCATCGAGGCGGCCGACGAGGGCTGGCCGCCGCCGCTGCGTGACGACATCCCGGTGAACGTGACCGTCCCGGCGGTCGGGGCCGAGCAGGCGGCCCACATCGTGGCCACGTCCGGCGGGTGCCGGACGGCGAAGGTCAAGGTGGCCGAACCGGGTCAGTCCCTCGCCGAGGAACAGGCACGCCTGGAGGCGGTGCGCGGCGCCCTCGGTCCCAGCGGCAAGATCCGGATCGACGCCAACGGCGGGTGGGACCTCGAGACGGCGCTCGAGCGGCTCCGACACCTCGACATCGCCGCCGGGGGACTGGAGTACGTGGAGCAGCCCTGCGCCTCGGTCGCGGATCTGGCGGCCGTGCGCCGCCGCAGCTCCGTCCTGGTCGCGGCGGACGAGTCGATCAGACGTGCGCAGGACCCGCTCGCGGTGCTGAGGGCCGAGGCGGCCGACGTGGTCGTCCTCAAGGTTCAGCCGCTCGGCGGCGTCCGTGCCTGCCTCCGCCTGGCCGAGCGGGTGGGACTGCCGGTGGTGGTGAGCTCGGCCCTGGAGAGCTCGGTCGGTATCGCCGCGGGCCTGGCGCTCGCGGCCGCGCTGCCCGAACTGCCGTACGCGTGCGGGCTCGCCACCGTTCACCTCCTCGTGCGGGACACCGTCGAGGCCCCCCTCCTGCCGGTCGACGGCACCATCGCCGTCCGGCGTCCGGAGCCGACCGAGGACTCACTCGCCGTCGTCGCGGCCGACGACGCCACGACCGTCCGGTGGCACGAGCGCCTCGCGGCGATGACCGAGCACGTGTCGGTGGTCCGATGACGACCGCTCCGCGGGCCATCGGGCCATCGGCCGGCGAGCCACCCGCCGAGCCGTCGCCCGCCGAGCCATCGACGATCGAGCCGTCCACCACGACGGCGCGGACCCTGGTCACCGCGCTGGTCGCGCACGGCGTGCGGGACGTCGTCCTCGCACCCGGGTCCCGCAGTGCACCCCTCGCGTACGCCCTGCTGGCGGCCGAGCGGGTCGGCTGGATCCGGCTGCACGTCCGCATCGACGAACGGGTGGCCGGGTTCGTCGCACTGGGGCTCGCGCGCGCCGCTGCGCTCCAGGCACCCGACGGCGCGCCCTCCAGGGGCGGCACGGCCGGCGCCGACGGCGAGCCTTCTGCGACCGGCACGGCGGGCACCGGCGGCGAGCCTTCTGCGACCGGCACGACCGGCACGGCCGGTACCGACGGCGCACCGGATCGCAGCGGCAGGCCCCGACCTGTCGCGGTCGTGACGACGTCGGGGACCGCGGTGGCCAACCTGCACCCCGCCGTCCTCGAGGCGGCGCACTCCGGGTTGCCGCTCGTGGTGGTCAGTGCGGACCGGCCCCACGAGATGCGGGGCACCGGCGCCAACCAGACCACCGATCAGGTCGGCATCTTCGCCTCGGCGACCCGTTTCGCCGTCGACATCCCGGCCGGCGCAGCCGACGCCGGGCTGGAGCAGCTCGTGACCCGCGCCGTCGCGGCCGCGCTGGGGGTGCGGACCAACGACCCGGGGCCGGTCCACCTCGATGTCGGCTTCCGTGACCCCCTCGTGCCGGCGACCGAGTGGGAGCCGGGCGAGGTACCACCGCGGCGCGCCGCCATCGCCGAGGCCGGTGGTCCCGCACCCCTCGCCCTCGAGCTCGGGCCGCGCACCGTCGTCGTCGCAGGCGACGGCGCCGGTCGTGCCGCTCGAGAGGTGGCCGAGGCGGGCGGCTGGCCGCTGCTGGCGGAGCCGACGTCGGGCGCCCGGGCCGGGGCGAACGCGATCGGCGCGTACCGGCTGCTGCTCCAGGAGCCGACGCTCACGCGGGAGATCGAACGGGTCGTCGTCTTCGGCCACCCGACGCTCTCCCGGCCCGTGAGCACCCTGCTCGCCCGGGCTGACGCCCGGATCGTCGTCGTCGCCCCGCGTGGGCCGTGGACCGACGTCGCCGGTGTCGCCGTCCACGTTGCCGGGGCCGTGACGGTGGTGGCGGGGCAGGACCCGGACAGCGGCTGGCTCGAGCGGTGGCGGAACGCGGGTGCGGTGGCGCAGGGCGTCATCGACGAGATCGTCGCCGACCTCGGCCGCCCGCTCGACGGGCTGCTGCTCGCGCGGCACGTCGCCCAGGCCACCGGACGGACGGGCGACCACGCCGGCATCCTGGTCGTCGGATCCTCCAACACGGTGCGTGACCTCGACCTCGTGGCTCCGGCCTGGGACGTCGACGGTGTGCCCGTCGCGGTCGCGAACCGGGGCCTGGCCGGGATCGACGGCACCATCGGCACCGCTACCGGGCTCGCGCTCGGTACCGGGGAGGCGGTGCGCGCCGTCATGGGCGACCTGACGTTCCTCCACGACGCCGGCGCCCTGCTGCGCGGCGAGCTCGAGGACGAGGTGGACCTGCAGGTCGTGGTCCTCAACGATCACGGTGGCGGCATCTTCGCGACGCTCGAGCACGGTGCGCCGGAACGAGCCGGCCAGTTCGAGCGCATCTTCGGCACGCCCCAGTCGGCGTCGATCGCCCAGCTCGCGGCCGGCTACGGATGTCGGTACACGCTCGCCGAGGACCGCGGTGCGTTGCGCAGCGTGCTGGCCGAGCCCGTGCGAGGGCGCAGCGTCGTCGAGGTCCCCGTCGACCGGTCCGGGCTCCGTGACGAGCGGGCCCACGTCGCCGCCCGGGTGCGCGCGGCCCTCACGGCGGCGATGGCTTCGGGGTCGCCTGCCGCAACCACGGCAGCTGCCCGGCCGCTCCCAGGAAGTTCCTAGGAACCACCAAGGCACATGTCAGTCTCGGGGTGTCTCATGGGGTCATCGAGCAGGAGGACGCCATGAGTGAGAACGAGCAGCACCCCCAGAACAACCCCGGCTGGACGCCCCCGAACCGGGAGGGCCAGAGCGGATGGACGAACGGTCGCGGACCGGCGGAGCAGGGAACCGGCCATACCGCCGGAGCGCCGCACACCGCGGGTGGAGACACCCCCGACCCCTATGCGCGCAGCGCCTACGGCCAGGTACCGCTGACACCTGGCACCGATCCGTACCTCCGGAGTGCGCTGCACCCGAACGACGGCCAGCCCCCCAATGCCCAACACCCCAACGCCCAGCACGTCGGCGGTACGCGCCCCGGTCTCGCCGGTGGCCCGTACCTCGCCGCCACCTCGCCGGTGCGCAAGGAGCGCAGCCGACCGGGATGGGCTGCCCTGGTCAGTGTGGCCGCCGGAGCGGCCCTCGTCGCCTCCTTCGGGACGGCGGGCCTCACCGGCGCGTTCAGCCCCGACGCGCCCGCCGCGTCGTCGTCCACCACCCAGAGCGCCTCTTCGGCCCGCAGCAACGCCGACCCGGTGGTGACCTCGACGACGACCGACCCGGACTGGGCGAACGTCGCCGCCGCCGTCACCCCGAGCGTCGTCGCGATCGACGTCCGCACCGCGAACGGCGCCAGCGCCGGCTCCGGCGTGATCCTCGACCAGGCGGGGCACGTCCTCACCAACAACCACGTCGTCGGGGACGCCGTCGACGGCGGCATCCAGGTCACGCTCTCGGACGGGCGCATGTTCACCGCCTCGGTCGCCGGGTTGGTCCCGGCGCCCGAACTCGCCCTCCTCACGCTCGACACCCCGCCCGCCGACCTCAAGCCCGCCACGCTGGGGAACTCGGACGATGTCGTCGTCGGCGACCCGGTCGTCGCCGTCGGCAACCCCCTCGGTCTGAGTTCGACGGTGACCACCGGGATCGTCTCCGCCCTCGACCGGCCCGTCAGCACGACCGAGGCGCCGCAGGCATTCGGTCAGCGGGGCAGCACCGTCGTGACGAACGCGATCCAGGTCGACGCCGCCATCAACCCCGGCAACTCCGGTGGCCCGCTGTTCGACGCCGCCGGCCGCGTCATCGGGATCAACAGTTCGATCGCGAGCATGTCGAGCGCGAACGGATCGTCGGCCGGAAGCATCGGGCTCGGCTTCGCGATCCCCGTGAACCTGGCATCGCAGGTGGCGGACCAGCTCATCGCGAACGGGGTCGCCCAGCACGCCTTCCTGGGTGTGTCGCTGACCGACGGCACGGCCGTCGTCGGTGACATCACCCGGGCAGGGGCCGATGTCCGGCAGGTGGAGCCCGCCACCCCGGCGGCGGACGCGGGCCTGCAGGTCGGTGACGTCATCGTCGCCATCGGCGGTGACCAGGTCAACGGTGCCGAGTCGCTCACCGGCTTCGTCCGCCAGCACGCCGCCGGCGACAAGGTCACCCTGACCGTCGTCCGCGGCGGGTCCGAGGTCGAGCTCAGCGCGACGCTGGCCTCGCGCAAGGACTGACTGACCGCGACGCCGGCCCTGCGTGAGGACCGGTGCCGCCTGCACCCCCGGGCGCACCTCAGAACCGGCCGACCCCCGCCCCCGCCCCCCCCCGCGGGG
>NZ_JBTSDU010000103.1:0-11484 GCF_054605595.1 Georgenia sp.
ATCTCCTCCAGCACGTCCTGACGCATACCCCCAACCCTATCAGATCTTATCTGTTTTCCGATACTACACGGCAAAGAAAAAGCCCTGATCACAGGGCTGGCCGGTCACCTACTTCCGGAGGTCTGGGGCTAAAGTCTAAGACGCATCCGTCCAGCCACTCACCCGACAACTGATGGAGACCACCGAACCAACCAACAACCCACAGGGTGAATGGCTCACAACAGGTTGCGGAACGCCACACCCCATTGGGCAGCGCCATACAACGCGATTATCACATCGGGTACCCTCTATGCTGCTGACTTACCGGTAAGCCATGCCCTCAGTATGTTGATCAGCGGCTGCTCCGCCATCGCAGTCCGCTCTAAACTACTCAAAAGAGAGCGCTCAAGGCCCTCCACCGTCTTCAGCCCGGCGTGATTCTTTATCTTACCAGTCAGACGGATCATCAAGACAGCCGCCAGGTCGTGCCCATAACACGTTTGACGAGGATCTTCGGCTACGCTGGCATTGTCGTAAATCTGCTTCGTGGCTACGCCGGCTGGACCAGCTTCGAGCTTTAGCCGCCACCGGTCCGACTTGTACTCGAGCAAGCTTTCTACCTTTGCCCCAAGCGTCCCGCGATTGGCGCGTATTGCGAACAGACCTGCCAAAACTGGAGCCAGTTGATCATGCAACTCTTGCCCTGTCAGACCCTCGGACCCTCGAAGCGTCAGAAGCAGCCACTTGTCCAAAAGGTCTGGAGTGAAACAGTAACTCTCGATTGCTGGGTAGTCCGTGACAAGAAGGGAACTGATCGAAAGCCACGCCGACGGAATGCCGCAGTCTCGGTCAACTACACCCCTGATGTCTTGCTCACCTAGCACCTCGTCGAGGACGGCCGCTCTGCAAACAGCCGCAACCAGGGCCCTGTTGTTCTCGAAGTCGCTCGTCGCATCCACCCAGCTTGGCGGAACTTCGATTTCCTCCACGGAGTGGACAGCGAAATCTGCCGCTTGGTGCCAGTTCAACACCCATCGGTAGAACGAACGGTCACCGAACCCTTCTACGATAAGCAACTGCTTCTGCCCGCTGTCGCGGAGAACGAAGGAGAATTCCTTCACATTCCTACGCGGAATCCTAGTACCCATTCGTCAATCAAACCCTGGCCTCGGTCGGGTTCACGACCTGTTTCTCGTACTCTGCCACGATCTCGACCGCATGGGATGCGAGTAAGAATTGCGCTCTAGACGGGTCGGCACATCTCAAGAGGGCAGGGATGAGCTTCCTGCGCCAGTCGAGCCCGAGGGAAAGCTCTGGCTCGTCGATAATTATGAGGCCTTGCTCTTCCCGCGCCACCACTGCATAGCTCAGCAATAGCAGGAGGTGCTTCTCACCGCTAGACAATGCCGCTAGCTGTACTACCTTGCCACTATGATCCAATGTAATCGATGCGCCGCCTTCGAGATCGTAGCGAAATGTCTTGCGACTGATGAAAGAGTTTACTGCTGAGACATAGGCGTCGATGAAATCGCGAGCTTCTCTCAGCGCATCCATATGAACAAGCAAGCTGTCGACGTACGGGCCAACGACTCGATGAATGAGGGGAAGACTTGCCGCATTGTAGCGTAATCCGCTGATTTCCTGCGAGATTGCTTGTACCTGATCAAGAGCCACAAGGCCATATCCAATGTAGTCTTTACCGATCGCAGACACCTCTTCGAGTTTCAATTCAAGGGCATGCCTAGCATCCGCGGCGTTGAGCAGCGACCGGTCGGCTTCCAACTGCTTCACCAAATCGACGTAGAGCGACTGGGTATTAGTGCCTCCGCGCGACATGCCTCGCATCGCTGAACGCCGGAGAGTATCTTCGGCGCGGTTGACAGCCCCTTCAATCTCTTGCGACCGCATCCGCGACATTAGTTCACCACTGGCGGAGAGGTCTCGCAGCTCACTGATCGAGAGGTACTCGCCCGGGAATCGGGGGCGCCCTGTATCGACGCCGCCAGTCGCTACCGAACGGTCGTCGGAGACAAGGATAACCGGAATGGTGATCGCTTCCAGGGCGTCGTAAAACTCGCGCGCCTTGACCGATTCACGGAGGGGGCGGTCCGATACGTATTCATTAATCGGCAGACTGAGGTCGTCCGCGCCTGGCCTCGAGATTGTAAGCGTAGGGGAGTCCGATGCGATCTCACTCGAATAGGAGATCGCGGCACCAGAACTGAACTGCGCACTAATTTCAGCGAGTTCTAGTTGAGCGAGCGCTAAAGCGTGTCGCTTCCCAGGACTTAACAGGTGATAAAGCGCATGCAGGAAAGTACTTTTACCTGTTCCGTTTTCTCCGTAGATAACCGCGAGTCCTGACGACGTCGGGTCATCGCTTTCGTAGTTCAATTTGTAGGAGAAGACTCCGTTCACACCCTGTGCCGTAACGCTCTGCAGACGGACTCGGCGCGCCTCGCCCCGCGGGGGCGCCTCGCCGCTTAGCCTCGATCCGCCGATGGCTGAGAGCCGCGGATAGGCGTGGGAACGCGAGAATGCCCTTCTGAACTGGGAAGATACGACTTGTCTAAGGTCCGTATCGCCAGTTCAAGAAGGGCATCTCGTAGATGCAACTTTCTCACACCCGCCCGGTGGTGTCCGCGACGTTCGATGAGCCCAACCTCGTGTCGGCCGCGGGTCTGGTCCCGCTGATGGCCCTGGCCCGGCGGGTGGGTCTGCGTGAGCTGGCCGATGAACGGTTGAGCGTGCCGACGGACAAGGGCGCCAACGCCGGGCTGAAGCTGTCCTCGTTGGTGGCGGGCATGGCCGCCGGTGCGGACAGCATCGATGACATGGCGCTGCTGCGCCACGGCGGGATGGGCAAGGTCTTCGCCGGCGCCTACGCCCCCTCGACGCTGGGCTCGTTCCTGCGCTCGTTCACCTTCGGCCACGTCCGCCAGGTCGACGCGGTCGCCTCCAGGTTCCTCCTCGGCCTCGCCGAGAAGACCGACCTGCTCGGCCCCGATGACGCGACCGGCACGGTGATGGTCGATATTGACGACACCATCGTCGAGGTCCACGGGTACCAGAAGCAGGGCGCCTCCTTCGGCTACTCCGGGGTCCGAGGGCTCAACGCCCTCCTCGCCACCGTCTCCACCGATCAGGTCGCACCGGTGATCGCCGCCCAGCGGCTGCGCAAGGGCTCGGCCGGGTCCCCGCGCGGGGCGGCCCGCCTCGCCGCCGACACCCTGGCCCTGGTCCGCCGCAGCCAGCTGGCCGGCCGTCAGGTGTTGGTGCGGGCCGACTCGGCGTTCTACTCCCACACCCTCGTCACCGCCGTGCTGGGCGCCGGCGCCGATGTCTCGATCACCGCCCGGATGGACCCGGCCGTCAAACGCGCCATCGCGAGCATCGGCGCCGATGCGTGGACCACGATCAAGTACACCGACGCGATCTACGACGAGACCACCGCCACCTGGGTCTCCAAGGCCCAGGTCGCCGAGATCCCCTTCACCGCGTTCTCCTCGAAGAAGAAGTCCGAGCAGATCCCCGGCCGCCTCGTCGTCCGACGCATCCCGGATCTGAACCCGAAGAAGGGCCAGGGGCAGGAGACGCTGTTCGATACCTGGCGCTTCCACGCCTTCTTCACCACCACCGCAGCCGACGACTTCGACACGGTCGCCGCAGACCGGACCCACCGGGCCCACGCGATCATCGAGAACGTCCACGCCGACCTCAAGGCCTCCGCCCTGGCCCACCTGCCCTCGGGGGTGTTCACCGCCAACGCGGCCTGGCTGGTCTGTGCCGTCATGGCCTTCAACCTCACCCGCGCCGCCGCCACCCTCACCACGGCACCAGCCCTGATCAGGGCGACGACCGCGACGATCCGCCGCAAGCTCATCAACGTCCCGGCCCGGATCGCGACCTCCGCCCGCCGACTGCGCCTGCACCTACCCACGAACTGGCCCTGGGAGCAGGCCTGGTCCGCCCTCTACAAGGCCGTCCTCCCGTCGCGAGCCCGGGCGACCTGACCGCCGCCACACCACCCCACGACCGAGGAACCAGTGGAAAAGCCGGGCAGACCGGCGACTTCCTCACGCCCGAGAACCACCAAGGCCACCCCACCGGAAATCACCGGCCACGCCCCGGTCCATCGGTGGATCGAGGCTTAGCTTCGTAGGGTCAGTGTGGGCCTCTGGTCGTTCCATGCCGCAACCCTACGGGGGCCTCCGAGGCGAAGTGGGTTCGTCGCGCTTCAGTTGATTCCTTGCCTGCGAAGGCCGAAGATGACGTCTTCGGCTGCGCCGTCCGGCTCCACACGTTGGAGATCAGAACAGGAGTGAGGCCGCCGGACGCACGCTGGGTGGCGCCGTCGCTCTGGGAGGTCGCCCGCATACGCAGCCATGCACCGCGCGCGGGGTCGCGCGCCGTCCGGTCTGCCCTACGAACTACTCGAGCCGTGCGTCGTTGCGCACGCGGCGGAGCGAGTCGCTGGACTGGAAGCAGACCCGGCTGTACGACACGGCAAAGCCGACTGGCGTGAGGAGTGAGCCGAGGGCGTCGCTGCGATGGCCAACACCGGCGGTGGGTGCATCGTCTGCGGCGTCGTCGAAGAGTCCGGGACCGGTGCAGTCGTGGGGCTGGAAGACGTCAGCCCGGTCGGTGATGACTACAAACGTAACTGCGGCAGTCCGCTGCCGCCCAGATCCATCCGCTGGTCGCCAGGCTGCAATGTCTTCCGGTCTGCCCTCGATGCCGATTAGGGGACCGTGTCCCGAAGGCGAGAGCGAGACCGCCCCGCTGCCAGCCACGGCCCTGGCAGTTCCCGGGAGGCGACGTGCTCGGTCACCTCCGGTAACTGCCCGTGCGCGCTCCGCGATGGTACTCAGCCTCGCCGGGAGGACGGCCGAAGCGTCCGCTCATGCCGCGATCAGCACGTCGAGGGGATGCATCACATGGCCGCCGAGGTCCACGCGTAGACGTACCAACTGCAGGCACCGGCTCCACCGATCTTGCCTCCGAGCAGCCCGCTCGGGCCATCAGACAAAATCTCTTGCGGACTGTGTGCGGACTGAGAGCCCTTACACCCGCTCTGACCTGCACAAACGCGCCGATTCACACGTTGAAGCGGAACTCCACGACGTCACCGTCCTGCATGACGTAGTCCTTGCCCTCCATCCGCACCTTCCCGTGCGCGCGGGCCTCGGCGACCGAGCCGAGCCCGATCAGGTCCTCGAAGGAGATGATCTCGGCCTTGATGAACCCGCGCTCGAAGTCGGTGTGGATGACGCCGGCGGCCTGGGGAGCGGTCCAGCCCTGGTGGATCGTCCACGCACGGGCCTCCTTCGGCCCGGCGGTGAGGTAGGTCTGGAGCCCGAGCGTGTGGAAGCCGACCCGGGCGAGCTGGTCCAGACCGGCCTCGGTCTGCCCGGACTCGGCGAGCATCTCCGCTGCCTCGTCGGGCTCGAGCTCGACCAGCTCGGACTCGAACTTGGCGTCGAGGAAGATCGCGTCGGCCGGGGCCACGAGTGCGCGCAGCTCGGCCTGCATGGCCTCGTCGGCGAGGCCGGCGTCGTCGGTGTTGAAGACGTAGATGAACGGCTTGGAGGTCATCAGCTGGAAGGACGCAAGATGCTCCGGGTCCAGGCCGGCCTGTTCGGCGCCGGCCGAGAGCAGCGTGCCGGCCTCGAGGAGCGTCATGGCGCCCTGGGCGGTCTCAAGGAGCTCGGGGTCCACCTTCTTGCCGCGGACCTCCTTCTCGAGCCGCGGGATGGCCTTCTCGAGTGTCTGCATGTCCGCGAGAATGAGCTCGGTGGCGATGGTCTCGATGTCGTCCTTCGGGTCCACCCGGCCCTCAACGTGGACGACGTCAGGGTCCTGGAACACGCGGGTGACCTGGCAGATCGCGTCGGCCTCGCGGATGTTGGCGAGGAACTGGTTCCCCAGCCCCTCCCCCTCGGACGCACCCTTGACGATGCCGGCGATGTCCACGAAGGAGACGGTGGCGGGCACCAGGCGCTCGGAGCCGAAGACCTCGGCGAGCTGAGCGAGCCGCGGGTCCGGCAGCGGGACGACGCCGACGTTGGGCTCGATGGTGGCGAACGGGTAGTTCGCGGCGAGCACGGTCGCGCGGGTCAGCGCGTTGAACAGGGTCGACTTGCCGACGTTGGGGAGTCCGGCGATCCCGATGGTGAGTGCCACGTGGGGTGAGTCTACGTGCGACCGCCCACCGCGCGTCCCGACGGCGATGTCAGTGGCCGGTGGGAGGGTGCGGTCATGGAGACGACGACGGTTGCGGTGGTCCTGATCGTGGCCCTGCTCGGGGTGGTGGTCGGGTTCGCGCTGGCGACCGTCCGGGCTGCGTCCCGGCGGGCGGGAGAGGCGGCGGCGCTGGCCGACGAACGCGCCCGGGCCGCCGCCGCGCAAGCCCGGGCGGAACGGCTCACCGAGGAGGTTGCTGCCCTGCAGGAGCGCGCCCGGCAGGACCAGGACGTCCTGCGGGCGCTGGCACCCGTGCAGTCCGCGTTGCACCAGGTGGGCGAGCACGTCGCCCTGCTCGAGCGCGAGCGCACCGAGCAGTTCACGGTCCTCACCGAGCAGCTTCACCACGCCCGCCGAGCGGACACCGAACTGCAGCGGACGACGGCGCAGCTCTCCACCGCGCTTCGGTCCACCTCGGCCCGGGGCCAGTGGGGCGAGGTCGAGCTGCGGCGTGTGCTGGAGGCCTCGGGGATGCTGCGCCACGTGGACTTCGTCGAGCAGCGCTCGCTCGGGGCCGTCGGCTCGGGCGTGCAGCGAACGGCACCAAGGGGGCGGCCCGACGTCGTCGTGCACCTGCCGGGCGAGAAGTACCTCGCGATCGACGCCAAGGTGCCCATGGACGCCTACCTCGAGGCCGCCGCGATCCCCGAGGGGGGCGGCGCCGGGGAGGGCGAGCGTCGCGAGCGCCTGCTGGCCGCGCACGCCAAGGCGCTGCGCGCCCATGTCGACGCCCTGGCGGCGCGGCGCTACCACGAGCAGCTGCCCGGCTCACCGGAGCTGGTGATCATGTTCGTGCCGTCGGAGGGCCTGCTGGCGCGGGCGCTGGAGGCAGACCCGACGCTCCTGGAGTACGCCCTGCGGCAGGGCGTGGCACCGACGGCCCCCGCATCCTTGTTGGCACTGCTGCGTACCACGGCCACCATCTGGTCGGCGGACCAGGTGACGCAGGAGGCGAAGGAGTTGCTGGCGCTCGGTCGCACCCTCTACGAGCGGTTGGGCGTCGTCTCGGATCATCTGGGGGCGTTGGGCCGTTCGCTGCGCTCGAGCGTCCAGCATTACAACAAGGCCGTCGCGTCGGTGGAGCAGCGGCTCCTCGTGACCGCCCGGGACTTCGAGTCCCTGGCCACCCGTGATCTCGACGTCGCTCCGATCAGTACGGACGACGCTCAGGTGCGCACGTTCACCGCGCCGGAGCTGGTGCCGGACCTCGACGAGCCCAGGGTGGGTCTCGAGGCGGCAGCCGTTGCGGAATGGAAGGAGCGCCTCGTCTGAGCGCGGCCCGGTCAGGAGTCGCCGGCCAAGCCAGGAGCAGCCCGTCCGGGTCAGGAGCCGCCGCCGGCCAGGAATCTCCCGCCCGGTCAGGAGTCGACGGTGGTCCGCGAGCGCTTGGCGCGGTGCGGGCGGTCGGGCTCCTCTCCGGCGGCCTTGAGGTCCGCACGGAGGTTCTTCGGCAGCGAGAACATGATGTCCTCGGTGGCGGTGCGCACTTCCTCGACGCCCGTGTAGCCCAGCGACTTGAGTCGCTCGACGACGTTGCGCACAAGGATCTCGGGCACTGACGCACCGGAGGTGAGCCCCACGGTGGTGGCGCCGTCGAGCCAGACCGGGTCGATCTCGTCCGCCTTGTCGACGCGGTAGGCGGCGCCGGCTCCGGCCTCGAGAGCGACCTCGACGAGGCGCACGGAGTTCGAAGAGTTCGCCGAGCCGACCACGATGACCACGTCGGCGTCCGGGGCGAGCTTCTTCACGGCCACCTGGCGGTTCTGGGTGGCGTAGCAGATGTCGTCGCTGGGTGGGTCCTGCAGGTGTGGGAACCGCTTGCGCAGCAGGTTCACGGTCTCCATCGTCTCGTCGACCGAGAGCGTGGTCTGGGACAGCCAGATGACCTTCTCCGGGTCGCGCACCTGGACCTGGTCGACCTCGTGCGGGCCGTTGACCACCTGGATGTGCTCGGGCGCTTCGCCCTGCGTGCCCTCGACCTCCTCGTGGCCGTCGTGGCCGATGAGGAGGATGTCGTAGTCGGAGGTGGCGAATCGCACGGCCTCCTTGTGCACCTTCGTCACGAGCGGGCAGGTGGCGTCGATGGTCGCCAGGTTCCGGGCGGCGGCCTGTGCGTGGACCGCGGGCGAGACGCCGTGGGCGGAGAAGACCACCCGCGCCCCCTCGGGCACCTCGTCGGTCTCGGCGACGAAGATCGCGCCACGCTCGGTGAGCGTCTCGACGACGAACTTGTTGTGCACGATCTCCTTGCGCACATACACCGGTGTGCCGTACAGGTCGAGGGCCTTCTCCACCGCGTCCACGGCCCGGTCCACGCCGGCGCAGTAGCCGCGCGGTGTGGCGAGGAGGATGCGCTTACCGTCCGGGGACGGCACGGACTCCACGGGTGCCGGGAACGCCGAGGCACCGGCCAGCGAGGAGGAGGGAGCGGCGGATGCGGTGGTCACCCGTCCAGGGTACGTGGGTGGGCCTGGGCGTGTCGTGGCCGACCGGTCAGCACCCGGGTGCGGAGCATCCATGCCCGCAGCACTCGGGCGCGGAGCATCCGTGCCCGGTGAGAGGGTTGGACGCATGAGCAGCGAGCCCACCCCCCGCCGGCTGGCGGCCGTCGCCCGGGACACCACCGCCGAGAACCCGTGGCCGCTGCGCCTGCTCGCCTCGAGGATCACCGACTACATCGCGAGGATGTCCCCGTTGTGGGTCGAGGGTCAGGTCGTCCAGCTCAACCGCCGCCCCGGCGCCTCGCTCGCGTTCCTGACGCTTCGGGACACCGACGCGGACATGTCGATGCCGGTGTCGATGCAGGCCCGCGTCCTCGGCGCCGTGTCGGCGCCACTGGAGGAGGGCGCACACGTCGTCGTGCACGCCCGGCCCACATTCTGGCCGAAGCGGGGGTCGCTGCAACTGCAGGCGGATGAGGTACGCCTCGTCGGCGTCGGGGAGCTGCTCGCCCGGATCGAGCACCTCAAGCGGGTCCTCGCGGCGGAGGGGCTGTTCGACGCCGACCGCCGGGTCCCCCTGCCGTTCCTGCCACGATGCGTCGGCCTGGTCTGTGGGCGCGAGTCCAAGGCGGAGCACGACGTCGTCGTCAACGCTCGCGCCCGCTGGCCCGCGCTGCGCTTCGAGATCCGTGAGGTGGCGGTGCAGGGTGCCCGCGCCGTGCCGGAGGTCACCGCCGCGATCGCCGAGCTCGATGCCGACCCGGCCGTGGAGGTCATCGTGGTCGCCCGCGGCGGCGGCGCCGTCGAGGACCTGCTGCCGTTCTCCAACGAGGCGCTCGTGCGTGCCGCCGCCGCGTGCCGCACGCCGCTCGTCTCGGCGATCGGCCACGAGACCGACACCCCCCTGCTCGACCTGGTGGCGGACTACCGCGCCTCCACACCCACCGATGCCGCCAAGCGGATCGTGCCCGACGTGGCCGAGCAGCGACGTGGTCTGGCCCAGGCCCGGCGCCGCCTCCACCTGGTGCTCGCGGGACGCCTCGACGCCGAGCGGCGCGGCCTCGCCCAGCTCCGGACCCGGCCCGTCATGGTCGACCCCCACGCACTGGTCGAGGTCCGCGCGCAGGAGGTCGCCCGCCTGCGGGAGCAGGCGCGGCGCGCGTTCACCTGGCGGGCCGATCGGGCCGCGAGCGAGCTGCGGTCCGCGCACGCGCAGCTACGGGCCCTCTCCCCCGCAGCCACGCTCGCGCGCGGCTACGCCGTCCTCCGCACCCCCGACGGCACGGTGGTCCGCGCGGCCGACACCGTGAGCCAGGGCCAGGCGCTCGAGGCGCTGCTGTCGGCCGGCCGGCTCGGCGTCGAGGTCCGGTCGGTCTCGTCCGAGCCGTTCGCGCACGTGTCGGAAGGCTCTGGGAGACTGACGCCGTGACCCAGAAACAGGCGACCGATCCGAACGCCGACGTCGTGGCGTTGTCCTACGAGCAGGCCCGGGACGAGCTGGTCGACGTCGTGCACCGGCTCGAGGCCGGGTCGACGTCGCTGGAGGACGCCCTGACCCTGTGGGAACGCGGCGAGCTGCTGGCCCGGCGCTGCCAGGCGTGGCTCGACGGCGCCCGCGAGCGCCTCGACGCCGCCCGCGGGCCCCACGAAGACGCCGCCCGCGGAACCGCCGGACCGGCCCGGACCACCGCGTCCGACGAGCCCGCACCGCCGAGCGAGGAAGAGACCGCATGAGCGAGCCGATCGAGCCGTCCCCAAAGGCACCGAAGCTCCACGACCCCCTGCGCGCCACCGACGACCCCGAGCTCGACGCCGGACCCCGTCCGTCCACGACGCTCGCCTACGGCTCCGGTCGGCTCACCGACGTCCGCGACGAGGGGGCTGCGCTCGTCGTCGGCGAGGCGCTCATCGACATCGTCGAGCGGCCCGGCGAGGAGCCCGTCGCCCACCCGGGCGGCTCGCCCGCGAACGTCGCCGTGGGCCTCGCCCGCCTGGGTCGGGAGGTCGAGCTCGTGAGCTGGTTCGGCTCCGACGCCAACGGCAGCCTGCTGCGCTCGCACCTGGAGCTGGAGAACGTCCGCCTCTCGGCGGCCTCGGCCCGCGCGAGCCGTACCTCCACAGCCCGGGCCCGCCTGGACGCCTCCGGTAGCGCCACCTACGTGTTCGACCTCGAGTGGGCGCCGCCGCGGCCGGAGCCGGTGGTCACCCCGCTCGTGCTCCACACCGGTTCGATCGCCGCGGTGCTCGAACCGGGCGCCACCACCGTCGCGGCGACCGTCGCCGCCTACCGCGGTGCGGCCACCATCACCTACGACCCCAACGTCCGGCCGGACCTGATGGGCACCGCCGACGAGGCCCGGCCGCCGGTCGAGCGGCTGGTCGCCCAGGCCGACGTCGTCAAGGCCTCCGACGAGGACCTCGCCTGGCTCTACCCCGGGCAAGCGCCACAGGACGTCGCGCGCCGGTGGGTGGCGTCCGGGCCGGCGATCGTCGTCGTCACGCGCGGCGGGGAGGGCGCCTGGGCGGTGACGCAGGGTGGCACCGAGCTCACGGTCGAGCCCGTGCGCGTCGAGGTCGCCGACACGGTCGGCGCCGGCGACTCCTTCACCGCTGGGCTGATCGACGGGCTCTGGGGCGCCGGGCTGCTCGGGGCGGACCGCCGTGAGGCGTTGCGCGCCGTCGACGCGGGCACCCACCAGCGCGTGCTCGACGTCGCGGCGCGCGTCGCCGCCATCACCGTCTCGCGGGCCGGGGCGAACCCGCCCACCCGCGCCGAGCTGACGCTCTGACGCCGGCGCCCGGCGCAGCGTGCACAATGGCA
>NZ_JBTSDU010000104.1:0-11357 GCF_054605595.1 Georgenia sp.
GAACTCGCACCTCGGCTGTGCGAGTTCGTCGCCTCGATGACGATCTCGACGAGGTGGTAGGCGGTGGGGTGGGCGGTGGGTGCGGTGTGACAGGTGGGTGGGGCAGCCGGCCGGTGGCGGACGTCAGCGGGCGGGTGCCGGCGAGATCGGGGTCACGCCGTGCCCGCGGCCGAACCCTCATCGTCGGAGGCATCCGGCCGATGGGAAGGATGCAGACGCTCATGGACGGGCCCTGCACAGGGCTCATGGACGGGCCCGAAGACAGAGGATGGAACCACACTGTGATCATCGTGAGACGTCTGACGGGCCAGCCGTTCGCGATCAACCCTGACTTGATCGAGCGAATCGAATGCACCCCGGACACGATCCTGGTGCTGCTCGACGGCACGCGGTACATCGTCAACGAGTCGCTCGACGAGATCGTCTCGCTGGTTCAGGAGCACCGCGCCGCCATCGTCGCGCGGTCGCTGCAGCTCGGGGCCAAGGGCCCCGGCGCGCTCGATCCCGCATCGACGGACGGGGCCACGCTCTCCGGTCTTCCCACCTCCGCCGCGTCCCCCCGGGAGGCGGACCGGCACGACGCCCCGGACGCCGACAACGTGATCGTTTCCCTTCCGACACGTCCTAGGGGGGATCAGTAGCGATGGATCCGGCAACCATTATCGGGCTCGTCGTCGCCCTCGGGGCGGTGCTCCTGTCCATGACGCTCGAGGGCACCGCCGTCACATCGATCCTGCTGCCCGGGCCGATGATCATCGTGTTCGGCGGCACCCTCGGTGCCGGGCTCGCCGGCGGCATGCTCAAGGACGCCATCTTCGCGTTCAAGCAGCTCCCCAGGGCCTTCACGAGCAAGGCGCCGAAGCAGGGCGAGACCATCCCGGTCATCGTCGAACTCTCCAACCGCGCCCGCCGCGAGGGTCTGCTCGCGCTCGAGGACGCCGCCCGTGACATCGAGGACCCCTTCCTCAAGGACGGCCTCACCGCCGCGATCGACGGCACCGACCCCGAAGATCTGCGCACGCTCCTCGAGGACCGGATCGACACCAAGCGCTCGCAGGACCGGGTCGGTGCGAAGTTCTTCACCTCCCTCGGTGGGTACGCCCCGACGATCGGCATCATCGGCACCGTCGTCTCGCTCGTCCACGTCCTCGAGCAGCTCGAGGACCCCTCCACGCTCGGCCCGCTCATCGCGGCCGCCTTCGTCGCGACGCTGTGGGGCATCCTCTCCGCCAACATGATCTGGCTCCCGATCGGATCACGCCTCAAGCGCCTCTCCGACCTCGAGTGCGCCCAGATGGAGGTCACGCTGGAGGGCCTTCTCGCGCTCCAGTCCGGCGCCAACCCGCGCCTCGTCGGCGAGCGGCTGCGCAGCCTCGTGCCCGCCAGCGAACTCGTCGAGGAGGCCGCATGAGCCGGCGCAAGCGGGGCGGCGAGGACGAGGAGGAGAATATCGAGCGTTGGACCACCAGTTATATGGACATGGTCACGGTGATGATGTGTCTGTTCATCGTGCTGTTCGCCATCAGCCAGGTCGACCAGCAGAAGTTCTCCGCCCTGCGCGACTCCCTCGCGGTCAGTTTCGGCCAGACCGCCAACGACGCCATCGTCGATGGCGGCTCCGGCGTCCTCGCGTCCGACGCCGTCGTACCCGAGCCTCTCGACGTCGCTCAGCACTCCGCGGGCAGCGTCCAGGGTGCGGAGAACGTCGGGGACCTCGCGGCGGCCCGGCAGGAGGTCGCCGACTTCACGGCCCTCCAGGAGCAGCTCAGGCAGGAGCTGGCGAGCCGGCAGGCTGAGGGCAACGTGACCTTCTCCATCACCGACCGGGGCCTGGTCATCGGCCTCGTGAGCGCCGACGTCTACTTCGGCACCGAGAGCGCCGAGCTGCGAGAGCCGGCGATGCTGGTCGTCGACGTGATCTCGCCCGTCCTCGCCGCCTCGCCCTACGCGCTCACGGTCGAGGGGCACGCCAACACGGTGCCGACGGCGCGCTACCCCACCAACTGGGAGCTCTCCTCCGACCGCGCCACGCAGGTGCTCCGCCGCATGGTCGAGAGCGGCGGTGTGCCGGCGAACCGGGTCGTCGCCGTCGGTATGGGCGACGCCTACCCGATGGCCGCCACGGACGCCGATCCGCTCGAGGTCAACAAGCGTGTCGACATCGTGGTGCTCTCCGACGCACCCGACACCGTCCGCGATCTCATCCCGCAGGTCGTCGCCGAGATGGGACGCCAGGGTGCGCTCCCCGCCGCGGCTCCGGCCGCAGGGTCGTGAGCCCCGTGAAGCAGCGCACGGCACCGCACCGCACCACCACCCCCACGAGCAACGAACGGAGGCACACCGATGGCTGAGGAGAGGCGCACGGTCGGGCAGCAGAAGATCAAGATCTCCGGCACGCCCGCCCCGAAGATCGGCAGCCGTGAACCCGCACCGGCACCCGCGGCGGAGCCCGGGAGCGGCCGCCGCCGCGCGCCCATGATCATCGCGCTCGTGCTCGTCGTCGTCGTGCTGCTGGGCGCCGTGGCGTACGTGCTCCGCCCCTGGGAGCCGAGCGCCGCCATCGCCGAGGTCCCCGCGGCGGCACCGCTCGGCGCCGTCGTCGCCGTGGAACCGATCAGCCTCAACCTGGCCGGCGGGCGATACCTGCGCCTGGGCTTCTCGATCCAGTTCACCGAGGATGCGCCGAAGGAGCTGCAGACCGCCAAGGCGCTCGACATCGCGATCGCCACCTTCTCGGGCCGATCGGTCGAGGAGATCAACGACATGGAGTCCCGCGCCCAGATCACGAAGCAGTTCGTGGCAGACCTGACCGACGTCTACGAAGGATCGGTGGTGGACATCTACTACACGGACCTCGTCACCCAGTGACACGGGGCCCGGTACGGACCCGGTGACACGGGCCGACCGTGGCCGGCCCGGCCCGCCGACACACCAGGACCCGCCCGCGCAACCCCCAGGGCGCGTGAGGTAGGTCCCGGGCTGGTCCGCGTCACAAACCTCAACACGACCGACCGCTGGCCGATGTAGCCAGGTGTGACGGTCCGCTCCAGCATGCCCAGCGCCGAGAAGGCGCCGGTCGCCTACGACTTCCGTCGACCCATGACGCTGCCGCGCGAGCACGCGCGCCTGCTCGAGATGGCGTTCGAGAGCTTCTCCCGCCACTGGGCCAACCAGCTCGTGGCCCGCCTCCGGGTCAACGTGACCGGTACCGTCGAGAAGGTGCGGATGCGCACCTACGAGGAGTACATCGGCTCGCTGCCGGCCACCACGACGATGGTCTTGCTCACCACCGAACCTGGCCGCCGGGCTGCCGCGATCGAGTTCCCGCTCGCGGCGTCGCTCGTCTGGGTGGACCACATGCTCGGCGGGCCCGGCACCCAGGGGGCCGTGCCCGACCGTGAGCTCACCGAGCTCGAGCAGGAGCTCATCCGCGAGCTCCTGCGCCGCACGCTCTCCGACCTCAACTACGTCTTCGCGAGCATCCTGCCGCTCGGCGTCGAGCTGAAGAGCATCCAGTACAACCCGCAGTTCGTCCAGGCCGCCGAGGCCTCGACGCCGGTCATCGTCGGCCACATCACCCTCCACGTCGACGGTCACGACGTCCCCACCACCGTCATGCTCCCGGCCGAGGGCATCGTCTCCGCGCTGCGCGACGGCGAGAACACGGACGAGCGCAGCGAGACGGAGATCGAGGAGGACCGGCTGCTGCACACCGAGCTCGCCGAGTCCGTCGAGCACGTGCCCGTCGAGGTCAACCTGCGGTTCCGGCCGATCACCGTGCACCCGCGCGAGATGGTCACCCTCGCCGTCGGTGACCTCCTCCCGCTGCACCACCCCTCCTCCCGGCCCCTCGATGTGGTCGTCGGGAACAAGACCCTCGCCCAGGCCGCGCCGGTGGCCCAGGGGTCCCGGCTCGCCGGCATGGTCGTCCACGTCAAGGAGCATTCATGAACACGTTCGTCCCGACCGACCTGCGGGCCGCCCAGGAGCTGTCCAAGCTCCTGCCCTCGCCCGTCCCGCTCTCGCCCCGTCCGGCCACGGAGGACGAGCGCCCGGCCGACGACGCCGTCGCGGTCGTCGCGACGTTCGTGGGGCGGTCCTCCACCGAGCTGGTCGTGGTCGTCCAGGAGGTCGTGACCGAGGCGCTCGCCGCGGCCGGTGACCTGTCCGTCGCCGAGGCCGTGCGCCCCGCGCTCGAGGCCGCAGCGGCCACGCTCGGCACCGGCGTCCTCGGCACCGCCGAGATCCGCCCGGCCGGCGAGGTCTTCTCCGGTCCCGGCATCACCGTCCACGCCCTCGAGGCCGACGGCGAGGTGCAGGGCTGGTTCGGCCTGCGCGCGAAGGGCACCACCGCCCCCGTGGGTGACCCGGCGACCAAGAAGGCGTACTCCGCGCCGCTCGCCTCCGGCGCCATGCAGGTCCTCTACGACGTCGAGATGACGCTCACCGCGGAGATCGGCCGCACCCGGCTGCCGGTGCGCGACGTCCTCGAGCTGGTCCCCGGTTCGATCCTCGAGCTCGACCGCAGCGCCGGCGCGCCCGCCGACGTGATGGTCAACGGGCGCCTGGTGGCCCGCGGCGAGGTCGTCGTCGTCGACGACGAGTACGCCGTGCGCATCACCGAGATCGTCCCCGCCACCGAGAAGAACGGGTAGTGGCGGACACGCTGCTGCTGGGCCTCCGTGTCGCCCTGTCCCTCGCCGTCGTCCTGGCAGTGTTGTGGTTCGTCGCCCGGCAGCTGAACGGCCGGACCGCCGCGACCCGTCGTGTGCCGATCACCGTGCTGGGGCGTCAGAACCTGAGCCGCCGCGCCGGGATGGCGGTCGTCGAGGTCGGTGGCCGCACCCTCGTGGTCGGGGTCACCGACACCGGGGTCCGGCTGCTGACCGAGCTCGACGACGGCGACCTGCTCACGGCCCTGCCGGGCGAGGCAGGCGGTGCCGATGCTGACCTCCCGGGCGACGCCGCCTCCAACTCGGGCGGGAGCGCCACGGCGGCCATCGGGCTGACCTCGGCCGCCGGATCCGGCTCGAGCGCTGGGTCCAACTCGGGCACCGCCGCCAGCTCGAGCATTACCTCTGGCCTGAGCACCACCGCCAACTCGGGCACTACCTCCGGCTCGAGCACCGCCGCCAACTCGGGCACCACCTTCGCGGACGTGCTCGCCGCCGAGGGCACCGGGCACCGTGCAGCCCCGAGCCGCCGAGCCATGCAGGCGCGCCGCCGCCAACCGGTGCAGCCGCTGTCGTCCGGCTCGTCCGGTCCCCTCGCCGGCTCCGTGCTCGACAAGAACACCTGGGCAGCGGCGTTCGCCACCTTCGGGTCGCGGCAGAACCGATCGGGGACCCGATGACCGCCCCCCTCACGCTCCCCCCTCGCCGAACAGGTCCTAAAGCGCAGAATCGGCACCGAATCGGTGCTTTAGGACCTGTTCGGCGACAGGTGGGGGCGGGGGGTGTGCGTCGCCTCGCGGTGGGGGGCATGGTGGGGGGCGCGGTGGGCGCGGTGGTGGTGCTGCTGCTCGTCCTTGGCGCCACCGGGGCACTGGCGGCCCCGATCGACCCCACGGCCCCCACCGACCCGACGGCACCGGTCGGCCCGGGCCTGAGCATCGAGATCGGCGGTGGGCCCGCCGCCCCGTCGACGTCGATCGTGGTGCTGCTCGCCATCACGCTGCTCTCGCTGGCGCCGTCGCTGCTGCTGATGATGACGAGCTTCACCAAGATCTTCGTCGTCATGGCCCTGACCCGGAACGCGCTCGGCCTCCAGGGCGTGCCGCCCAACCAGGTGCTCGCCGGCCTGAGCCTCTTCCTCTCGATCTTCATCATGTTCCCGGTGCTCACCGACATCAACACGCTCGCCGTGCAGCCCTACCTCGACGGCGGCATGACCTTCACCGACGCCCTCGGCGCCGCCGAGGCCCCGCTGCGCGGGTTCATGCTCGGCCAGACGCGCGAGGACGACATCGCGCTCCTGACCCGCGCCGCCGAGCTGCCGAACCCGGCCAACCCCGCGTCCGTGCCCATGCAGACGCTGATCCCGGCGTTCATGCTCTCCGAGCTGCGTGCTGCCTTCATCATCGGCTTCGTCATCTTCGTGCCGTTCCTCGTCATCGACCTCGTCGTCGCCGCCGTGCTCATGAGCATGGGCATGCTGATGCTGCCGCCGGTGATGATCTCGCTCCCGTTCAAGATCCTGCTCTTCGTCCTCGTGGACGGCTGGGGCCTGATCCTGACCACCCTGGTGGGGACCTACTGATGGACACCAACGCCGTCCTGGACATCGGTGTGCTGGGCATCGAGCTCGCCGCCAAGCTCGCCGCCCCCGCCCTCCTCACCGCCCTCGTCGTGGGCTTCACCGTCTCCCTGTTGCAGTCCGTCACCCAGATCCAGGAGGTCACCCTGTCCTTCGTGCCGAAGGCGATCGCCGTCGCCATCGCGCTCATGGTGTCGGGGAACTGGATGATCTCCGAGCTGGTCATGACCACGCACGAGCTCTTCGACCGCATCCCCCAGCTCCTGGGCGGATGACGTGGCACTGGCACTCGACGTCGAACCGCTGCTGCTGGCGGCCGTGCGCGTCACCCTCTTCCTCGTGCTGGCGCCGCCGTTCGCCCACGGCGCGATCCCCGGCCCGGTCAAGGCGATGCTCGGCGTGGGAATCGCGCTCGCGCTGAGCCCCGCACTCGACGCCGCCAGCCTCACCACCGGGGAGTTCGCCGGCCAGGTCGTCAGCGAGGCCGTGATCGGCGCCGGGCTGGGCTTCCTCGTGGCGGTCGTCTTCGCCGCGGTCCAGGTCGCCGGCCGGTTCATCGACATGCACGGCGGCTTCGGGATGGCGGCCGCGTTCGACCCGCTGACCTTGACCCAGGGTGCGCCCTTCACCCAGCTGTACAACCTCACCGCCGTCGTGCTGCTCTTCGTCTCCGACGGTTACCAGCTCGTCATCGGCGGCCTCGCCCGCACCTTCCGGGCGCTACCGCTGGGCGTCTCGCTCGATCTGGCGCGCCTGGCCGAGACGCTCATCGCCGCCGTCGGCCAGATGTTCCTCGCCGCGCTCCAGGTGGCCGGCCCCCTCATCGCGATCCTGCTGCTGACCGACCTCGGCCTGGGACTGCTCACCCGGGTGGCGCCGGCGCTGAACGCGTTCGTGCTCGGCTTCCCGCTGAAGATCTTCATCACGCTCACCCTCGGCGTCTTCGCGTTCATCGCGCTGCCGCGCGTGGTGTCCTGGCTCGCCGAGGTAGCGCTGGGCAACCTGTCGCAGGTGACCGGATGAGCCAGCAGGGTGCCGGCGAGAAGACCGAGCAGGCCACGCCGCAACGGATGAAGAAGGTCCGCGCCGACGGCGGGCTCCAGAGGTCGCAGGACCTCGCGGCCTGGCTCGTGGTCGGGGCAACCGCCTTCACCCTGACGACCGTGATCGGCGCCGCCGGTGCCGCCGGGCGCGAGCAGCTCGCGGCCGTCGAGCGGGCCGTCTCGGCCCCGGAGATCGCGACGGCGGTCGGTGCGCTGCAGTCCGGGCTCGGATCGATCCTGCCCACCCTCCTGCCGATCTTCGCCGCCGCCGTCCTCGCCGGTGTCATCGGCAACGCCGCCCAGGGTGGCGTGCACATCGCCACGAAGCGTCTCAAGCCGCAGTTCAAGAACTTCGACCTGGTCAAGGGCGTCAAGCGGATCTTCGGCGGCCAGGCCTGGTGGCAGGGCCTCAAGACGCTCCTGAAGACGGCCGTCGTCGGGGCGGTGCTCTACGTCATCGTCTCCGGCATGGCGCCGACGATCCTCGGTTCGGGCCAGATCCCGCTGCGGACCCTGATCGAGGAGGTCGAAAGCCAAGCCTCCACCCTGATCATCTGGGCGGTCGTGGCCGGGCTCGCACTCGCCGTCGTGGACGTGCTCGTCGTCATCCGCCGCAACCGCAAGCAGACGCGGATGAGCAAGCAGGAGGTCAAGGACGACTCCAAGCGCGAGGAGGGCGACCCGCACGTCAAGGGTCAGCGCCGCTCCATCCAGATGTCCATGAGCCGCAACCGCATGATGGCGGCCGTGGCCGACGCCGACGTCGTCATCGTCAACCCGACCCACGTGGCGGTGGCGCTGCGGTACGAGTCCGGCAAGGGCGCGCCGCGCGTCGTCGCCAAGGGCCAGGGCCACCTGGCGGCCAAGATCCGCGAGAAGGCCACCGCGGCGCGGGTCGCCATCGTGCAGGACGTCACCCTGGCCCGCACGCTGCACGCCGCGTGCGAGATCGGCCAGGAGGTGCCCGAGCACCTCTACGAGTCCGTCGCGCGTGTGCTCGCCTTCGTCATGTCCCTACGCCGGCGTGGGAGCGCGGCCGGCGTCCACCACATCCCTGAGCCGCCCCGAGGAAAGGCCCACCCGTGAAGAACGGCAAGTTCTCCCAGACCGTGGCACCCATCGGGGTGGTGGCCATCGTCCTGATGCTGGTGGTCCCCCTGCCGGCGGGCCTGGTCGACGTCCTCATCGCCGTGAACATCACGTTCTCGATCCTGGTGCTGCTCACGGTCATGTACATCAAGCGGGCGCTCGACTTCTCGATCTTCCCCTCGCTGGTGCTGATCGCGACGCTGTTCCGCCTCGGTCTCAACGTGGCCTCCACCCGGCTGGTGCTGCGCGATGCCTACGCCGGCGAGGTCATCGACGCGTTCGGGCACTTCGTCGTCGGCGGTTCGCTGGTGATCGGTCTCGTGATCTTCATGATCCTCGTGGTCATCCAGTTCGCGGTGATCACGAACGGCGCCGGCCGCGCCGCCGAGGTCAGTGCCCGGTTCACGCTCGATGCGATGCCCGGCAAGCAGATGGCCATCGACGCCGACCTCAACGCCGGTGTCATCAACGAGGAGCAGGCACGCAAACGCCGTGGCGACGTCGCCGCCGAGGCCGACTTCCACGGCGCCATGGACGGTGCGTCCAAGTTCGTCAAGGGCGACGCGATCGCCTCGGTGGTCATCACCCTGATCAACCTGGTCGGCGGGTTCGTCATCGGCATGGTCCAGCACGGCATGTCCGCCGGGGAGTCGATCGAGACCTACTCCATCCTCTCCGTGGGAGACGGCCTGGTCACGCAGATCCCGGCGCTGCTGATGTCCGTGGCCACCGGCCTGGTGGCCACCCGCGCCACCGCCGAGGACGACATGGGCACGGCGGCCTCGAAGCAGATCCTGCAGTCGCGCAACGCCCTGGCCATCGCCGGGGCCGCGGCGATCGTGCTCGCGATCATCCCCGGCATCCCGAAGCTCCCGTTCATCCTCGTCGGCGCCGCCCTGTTGCTGATGTCGCAGCGGGTCAAGGCCCAGCAGGCCGAGGAGGAGGCGGCCGCGGCCGAGCCGTCGCAGTCGGCCCTGCAGCCGGGGCCGGAGACGACCGAGCAACTCATCGAGCAGATGCGGGTGCACGCGCTCGAGATCCTCCTCGCGCCCGACCTCGTCGACCTGGTGGGCGGATCGGCCGACCAGGACCTCCTCGCCCGGGTGCGGGCGCTGCGCCGCAAGACCGCCCTCGAGATGGGCTTCGTGCTGCCCCCGGTCCGGACCAGGGACTCGGTGGACCTGCCGGCCACGCACTACGCGGTGCGCCTGTCCGGTGTCGAGGTCGCCCGCGGGCAGGCGCCCGCCGGGAAGATGCTCGCCCTGGGCGAGGGCCTCGACAACCTGCCCGGCACCCTCATGACCGAGCCTGTCTTCGGCCTGCCCGGCAAGTGGATCCCGGCCGAGCTGCGCCACAGCGCGGAGATGGCCGGCGCCACCGTGGTGGACCGCACCTCGGTGATCATCACCCACCTGTCCTCCCTGATCAGCACGCACGCGGCGCGGCTGCTGGGGCGCGAGGACGTCCGGGTGCTCAACGAGGGCCTGAAGCAGACCAACCCCTCCGTCGTGGAGGAGCTCGTCCCGGCGCTGCTCACGCTCGGCGAGGTGCAGCGGGTGCTGCAGGGGCTGCTCGCGGAGCAGGTCCCGACCCTGGACCTGGCGCGCATCTACGAGGCGCTCACGCTCCGGGCGAAGGTCTCCACCGATGCCGAGGGGCTGGTCGAGGCGGCGCGGGTGGCGCTCGGTGACGTCATCGTCGACCGTGTCTCCACCGACGGCGTGCTGCGCGTGCTCACGCTCGAGCCGGCCACCGAGCAGGTGCTCCTCGAGTCGTTGCGCCCGGGGGACCAGGGCACCCAGCTCTCGCTGACGCCCGAGCGCGTCGACAGCCTGCTCACCTCGGTGCGGGCGCAGACCGACGCCGCCGAGGCGACCGGCAAGCAGGTGGCCCTGGTGTGCGCGCCGGCGATCCGAGCGGCGCTGCACAAGCTCGTCGTCCTTGCCACCCCGCGGCTGCCCGTGCTGTCCTACAGCGAGGTCGCCGGCACCACGCTGACGATCGACACGGTGGGAGTGGTCGGTGTCGGACACGCGATTGCTGCTTGACGGTCCCGAGCTCGCGCCGCTGATCGAGCGCGCCCGCGAGATCGGTGGCCGGGTCGTCAAGGCGGAGCGGGTGCACAAGGGCTTCGGGCCCTTCGCCCACCACGGCTACGTCGTCACGGTCGATGTGCCCGGGCTGAGCACGGAGCCTTCGACGCCCGACCCCGGGGCCGTCGCCACGCCGGAAGCCGTTCGTCCGCCGGTGGCCGGGGGCCCGTCGGTAGCCCGGGAGCTGCGCGCGGGTTCGCGGTCCGCCGGCGGGAGAGCCGGGCTCGGCACGGGATCGCCCACGGCCGGCCAGGCGTCCGGCCTGGTGGGGCTCGAAGCCCTCCTCGCGGCGGCCGACGGGAGCGACGGCGTCGGGCCCATGCCGTCGTCGCGCCGCGATGCACCGGTGCGGCACGCCACGTCGAGGAAGGCGCTCGGGCCGGTCAGCCCGCCCCCGCCCCCGCCGCCCCCGCCGGCAGGACCGGACGCGCCGTCAGGGTCCGTCACCACCCGCACCGCGGACAGCGAGAAGCCGCCGAACCGGCCCGGGAAGCGGTGGTCGAAGCCCTCGTGGCAGCGCGTCGGGCGCCCGACCGTCGCTACCTCGAGCGCCGCGGCCGAACCGGCCGCGGCGGAGCCCGGGGCGACCGTGGACAAGAAGGCGTCGGCCTCGCGGAGAACCGAGCCGGCCCGTGAGCCGAAGGCGCCGACCTCGAAGCGAACTGACCCGGTCGGTGAGCCGAAGATGCCGCCCTCGCAGGGGACCGAGCCGGCCCGCGAGTCGAAGCCGGCCGGTGAGCCGAAGCCGGATCGTGAGCCGAAGCCGGCCGGACGCGCGCGCGCGAACAAGCCCGCGCATCGTGACCGACCCGGGCGTCCGGGTCGCCGCCGCACCTCTCCGCTGCCCGTGGACAGGTCCGGGCCGGAGGCGCTCGCC
>NZ_JBTSDU010000105.1:0-11349 GCF_054605595.1 Georgenia sp.
TCTTCCGATCTCCTTCTCCACCTACACCGTCGACGCCGTGGCGCTCGTCGTCGCCGGCCGGCCGGCCCTGGCGGCCGGGTACGTGCTCGGTACCGTAATGTCCGCGCTGCTCGCGCTCTTCGCGGGCGTGGTCCTCACGCGCGCGGCCACCCGTCCCCGTCTTCGAGGAGCGACATGAGACCAGGCGAGACCGCCCTGCGGCTGACCATCTACCTCGGCGAGGCCGACCAGTGGCACCACCGCCCGCTCTACTCCGAGATCGTGCGGCGGGCGCGTGCCGCGGGGCTGGCCGGGGCCGCCGTCGTGCGCGGGCTCGAGGGTTTCGGCACCCGCCACCACATCCACACCAGCCGGGTGCTCAGCCTCAGCGAGGACCTGCCGCTCATCGTGGTGATCGTGGACGACGAGGCGAAGATCCGGGACTTCCTGCCCGAGCTCGACGGCCTGGTCGAGGAAGGCCTGGCCGTGCTCGACCGCGTGGAGGTCGTGCACGTCGGCCGCGAGGGTGACAGCGCCCCATGACCGCATTGTTCGTCGCGCTCGGCGCGGCGGCGGGCGCGCCGGCCCGGTACCTCACCGACCGGGTGCTCCAGGAGCGGCTCGGGTCGCAGCTGCCCTGGGGCACGCTGTGCGTGAACGTCCTCGGCTCGCTCCTCCTCGGCCTGGTGCTCGGCGGCGCCCACGCGCACGGTGTCGGCGCCGCGACGGTCGCCGCCGTCGGGAAGGGGTTCTCCGGCGCCCTGACCACGTTCAGCACGTTCGGGTACGAGACGGTCCGGCTCGTGGAGGACGGCTCCTACCGGTACGCCGTGGGCAACGTCGTGGTGAGCGTGGTCGTGGGGCTGCTCGCCGCGTGGGCGGGGTGGCAGCTCGGGCTCGCCCTGCTGGGATGATGGGCCGGTGCCTGCCGTGACCACGTGGCGCCGCCGCGCGCCCGGCCTTGCCCTCATGAGCGTCGTCGCCGCAGCCGCGTTCGCCGTCAACTCCTTGACGCCCGTCGTCTCCGCGCTGCTCGTCGCGATCCTCGCGGGGGTGCTGGTCCGCAACGCCGGCTGGCTGCCGGCCGCCGCGGAGGAAGGGATCCGCTACGGCGCCCGGACGGTGCTGCGCCTCGGCGTCGTCCTCCTCGGCCTCCAGCTCTCCGTCCCCGAGGTGCTCGCCCTGGGCTGGGGAGCCATCGTCGTCATCATCCTGACGGTCGCGCTGACCTGGAGCCTGACCCTGCTGCTGGGGCGCTGGCTACGCGTACCGCCCGCCCTGCGGTTGTTGCTCGCCACCGGTACGGCGGTGTGCGGCGCCTCGGCGGTCGCCGCCATGATCGCCGTGCTGGGGTCCCGGGACGCCGGCCGCCCGGCCGTCGAGGAGCACGCCGTCGAGGAGGAGGACGTCGAGGACGCCGCGGCCACCGCCGTCGCCGCCGTCACGATCTTCGGCACCATCTCCATGTTCGCCCTGCCCACGGTGGCCGGTGCCATCGGGCTCGCCGACCGACCGGCCGGGATCTGGCTGGGCGCCGCGGTCCACGAGGTGGGGCAGGTGGTGGCGGCCGGTGGGGTGATGGGGTCGGCGGTGCTCGCCACCGCCGTCGTCACCAAGCTCGGCCGGGTGGTCCTCCTCGCGCCGCTCGTCGCCGGGGTGGGGTACGCGCGTGGCCGGCGGGCCCGGGCAGCCGTCGAGCGCGCCGTGGCCGTGGACTCGGCCGCCGTGATCACCGGCGCACCGCCGACCGGGGCCGCACACACACGCCCGCCGCTCGTGCCCGGCTTCGTGCTGGGGTTCCTGGCGCTCGTCGCGGTGCGCTCGCTCGCGCCGGTGCCGCAACCCGTGCTCGACGGCGTGGCGACGGCGACGACGCTCGTCCTCACCATCGCCATGGCGGCCCTGGGCACCGGGGTGAACCTCCGGGTGCTGCTGAGCCGGGGTGGGCCCGCGCTGCTCCTCGGCCTCGCGGGTGCGGTGGTGGCCGCCGGCGTCTCACTGGTCGGAGTCCTCCTGCTGGTGTCGGCGCATCCTTGAGACAGGTGTCCCAAGCCCCAGGCCGGGTGCCGGCCGTGGTCATACGATCAGCCCATGACGACGACGAGGTCCGGACGAGCGGCCGTGCTCCAGCGTCTCGCTGCGGGGCTGGCCCGACGAGCCCGCCACGGGATGCTGCGCGTCGCCATCGACGGTCCCGACCACGCCGGCAAGACGGTGTTCGCGCGGGACCTGGTCGACGCCGTCCGGCCCCTGGTACAGAGCCCGGGCGAGGTCCGGCGGTTCAGCGCCGACCACCACCTGGCTCCCCTGCAGGTACGGCGCTCCGCGATGGCGGCGGACCCGGAGTGGCTCTACCGCAACGTCTACCACCTCGGGGAGATCCGCGAGATCGCCGAGGGGTTGCCCGAGCTCGACCCGCCGGGGTCGATCCTCGTCGTCGACGGCATGCTGCTCCAGCGCCCCGAGCTCGCCGACCTGTGGCACACCACGATCTACCTGACCATCCCGGACGAGCTCATCCTCGAACGTGTGATCGCGCGCGACTACGACCTCTTCGACAGCCTCGACGAGGTGCTGACGCGCTATCGGGAGCGGTACCTGCCCACGCTGCACATCTACGACGACGCCGTCGGCCCGGCCCAGCGGGCCGATGTGCTCCTGGAGATGCTGGATTTCGCCGATCCCACGGTGCTGCGCTGGGGTGACTACTGAGCCTCGCGCGGCGGGCGCTGCCCGGGGGCGTCGGAACCGGTTCCGGGCCGCGCTAGGGGGTGGGAGCCGGGCCGGTGTCGGCCGGGCTCGGCACGGGGGTCGGGGTCGGCGTGGCATCCGGGCCGAGGGTGGCGTTGGCGGCGGCCTGCGCCTGCCGCAGGCCCTCGCTCACGGGGATCTCGCCGCGGAACATCTGCTGCAGTACGGGCTCGAGCGCGGTGAGGGCGTCCGGCACCCGCGACGGGCCCAGCAGCGCCGGCTCACGGACGGCGTCGAGGAGCGCGGTGACGTCGATGTCGCGCGCTGCCCAGTAGTCGGCGTAGAGGTTCTGCGCGTCGGTCACGGCCGGCAGGCCGACGCCCTGGCTCGCGAGCGCGGCCTGTCCGGCGGCCGACCCGAGCCACCGCAGCGCGGTCACGACGGCGGTCCGCTGGTCGGAATCGGCGTTCGCCGCCACCGCGACCCCGTTGACGACGCCGATACGCCCCTGCGGGCCGGCGACCATGGGGGCGATGCCCACGGGGCGCCCCGCCGCGTCGGCGATCGCGCGAAGATCGCCCGACCCCGCCTGCAGCATGGCCAGGCGGCCCTGGGCGAACAGGACGCGGGCGGTCGCGGCGTCGGGGGCGACGGTGACGGGCGGTGCCACCCGGTGGGCCAGGTCCAGGTCCACGAGGTACTGCACGGCCGCCTCCCCCTCGGGGGAGGCGAACGTGAACCGCTCCCCGTCGTGCAGGTTGACGCCGTTCTGCGTGAGGAACGGTGCGATCACCGACGCCACCTCGGGGCCGGCGTTGAAACCCCACGTCGTCGTCGCTGCCGGGTCGAAGCCCTCCGTCCCGGGGTTGAGGCCGGCCTGGTCGGTGGTGAGCGCCCGGGCGGCGCCCAGGAGCGTGTCGCCCGCACCGGCCCCCGGTGCCCAGGTGAGCTCGTCCGGCGCCACGGAGGCTGCCGCCAGCTTCTCGGTGTCGTAGTAGAGGGCGATCGACTGCCACAGCTGGGGCACCGCCCAGGTCTTGGAGCCGCTCATGAAGAGCTCGGTGACGGGCGCGAGCCACGCGTCGTGGTCCTCGCCCAGCGCCGCGCCGACGTCGATGATGTCCTCGGTCCCGGACAGCTCGGGCACGGCGGTGGGATCGATCCAGAACAGGTCCGGCGCCTCGCCCGCGGCCAGGTCCTTCGTGAGCCGCTCCGCGTACTGGTCGCGGGGCACCACCTCGACGTCGACGCTGTAGTTGGGCTGCTGGGTCGAGAACGCCGCGAAGGACTCCACGTACGCCGCGGCGGCCGCCTCGTCCCACACCCGGAGGGTCATCGCGCCCGTCGCCTCTGCGCTGAGCGTCGCGCCGGCCCCGTCGTCCGGCTCGGCGGTCTGGCCCGTGCAGGCGGCGAGCGTCAGGGCGACCGCCGCAAGCAGCACCAGGCGGCGCCCGGACGGGGTGTTCATCGGTCCTCCTTGGTGGCAGCCCTCCCCCGCCGTCGGTCGAGAAGGTGCAAAATCTCCCCCAAGCGTAGTACAGGATCTCGGACCGTTCGGGGCTTCACGCGCCAGGCGCCTCCAGGACCTCGACGAGGGCGAAGGGCACCGTGAGGAGCTCGCGCCCGGCTCGCACGTGATAGCGGGTCCGGGCGCTCTTGACGACGACGCCCTCCCGGGAGCGGTACTTGCCGGAGGCGATGATGCGCACCCGCCAGCCGGGGGTGAGGGCGCCGCTCGCGGCCGCGGCCGCCAGCCGTGCCCGGGGGCTGACGGGCGGTTCCGCGATCTCGAACGGGAGGGCCTCGGCGAGCGCGGGGACGTCCGCCCGTTCCACGGGGAGCGACTCGGCGGCCCGGGGGACCGGCGACACCTCCGCCAGGCGGCGGCCTTCCCGGCCGACACCCAGCTCGCGCAGCTCCCGTTCGTAACGTGCGCCCATCGGGACCTCCCGCCCGTGGAACGTCCACCGCAGGAGGTTGTCGACGTCGAACCGCGGGCTGCACCGGGCGCAGCTGGTGGGCCGGGCCGGGCGGCGGTGCCGTTCGCTGGTGTGCCCACGCGGGCACGTCCCCAGCCACGGTGCCGGGGTGCGGGGTGCGTCCGTCGCGACCAGGCGGGAGCCCGAGCAGCCGATCTGTCGAGCCGTGGACCGCCACGTCGCGTCGTGGCCGTGCCGTGGCCCGACGAGCGCGTGGGCGATCTCGTGCAGCACCGTGTCGCGCACGTGGGCCTCGTCGTACAGCGCCATCAGGTGACGGGAGAGGGAGATCGTCCGGGACTCGAAACGGCACGCTCCGGCCCGCCGCCTGGCGTGGTCCAGCGTGAGGTGCCAGCCGGTCAGCCCGTGCTGCGCCAGCAGCTCCTCACCCAGGCGCATGACCACTCGTAGGTCCATCCCGATCACCTCCCGTCCACCTCCCCAGAGGTTACGGGTGGCCACCGACATCATGCGGCAGGGTCGCCGGGGACTGCCGGCGACCCTGCGGATCGTGGCGGGCACGTGGAGTTCCGCGGAAGCATCCCGCGCCCGCGGGCGTTGCACCGGTCGTGAGTGTCGTGACCGCCCTGCCCGCCGTCGCGACGGAGCTCCCCGCTGACGCGGCTCAGTCCACCGCGGTGGTGCCGGTGACCGGCGGGCCCGGTCCGGCCACCGCCGCGAGGTTCACGGACGTCGTCGTGATCGGTGCGGGGCAGGCCGGCCTCTCGGCCGCCTACCACCTCCGCCGCCGCGGCTTCGTGCCGAGTACCGACACCGCCCGCACCGGCACCGGTCCCCGGCCCGCGCCCGGCCCGGTGCCCACCTATGTCGTCCTGGACGCCGAGGACGGCCCGGGCGGTGCGTGGCGCCACCGGTGGCGCTCGCTGCGCATGGCGACCGTCAACGGCATCTACGACCTGCCCGGGATGGCGCAGCCGGCGGTGGACCCGTGCGAGGCGTCGGCCGACGTCCTGCCGCGCTACTTCGGTGACTACGAGGCCGAGCTCGACCTCGCCGTCGTCCGGCCCGTGCGGGTGCGCCACGTGCGCCGGGCCGACGGCGCCCCGGACGGACGGCTGCTGGTCGAGACCGACGCCGGCACGTGGTCCGCCCGGGCGGTCGTCAACGCCACCGGCACCTGGACGAAACCGTTCTGGCCGCGCTATCCCGGCCAGCTCGACTTCCAGGGCCGGCAGCTCCACGTCGCCGACTACGTGCGCGCCGCGGACCTCACGGGCCGCCACACCGTCGTCGTCGGCGGCGGTATCTCGGCCGTCCAGCTCCTCGACGAGATCTCCCAGGTCACCACCACCACCTGGGTCACCCGCCGCGAGCCCGTGTGGCGCGACGAGGACTTCGACGCCGACGCGGGGCGCGACGCCGTCGCACTCGTCGAGGCACTCGTCCGGCGGGGCCTGCCGCCCCGCTCCGTGGTCTCGGTCACCGGCCTCATCCGGACCCCTGCCCTGCGGGCCGCGGCCGCCCGCGGCGTGCTGGACCGGCACCCCATGTTCACCCGCATCGAGCCCACCGGGGTGCGCATGGCGGACGGCACCTTCCGACCCGCCGACGTCATCCTGTGGGCCACCGGCTTCCGGGCCGCGCTCGACCACCTGGCCCCGCTGCGGCTGCGCGGGCACGGCGGCGGCATCACGATGGACGGCACACAGGTGGCCGCCGAACCGCGGCTGCACCTCATCGGCTACGGGCCGTCGTCCTCCACCGTCGGCGCGAACCGGGCCGGGCGCGGCGCGGTCAACCGGATCGTCGCCCTGCTGGCGCCGTGACCAAACCCACCGCACCGCACCGGCGCCCGACCGCCGCAACGGTGCCAGGCTGGCGTCATGCTCGACGTCCTCGCCGCGAACCCGCTGCTGACGCTCATGGTCGTGCTCGCCATCGGAACGCTCGTGGGCACGATCCCGTTCGGTGCGGTGCGGTTCGGCCCCGCCGGTGCGCTCTTCGTCGGGCTCGCCGTCGGGGCGCTCGACCCCCGGCTGGGTGAGGGCCTCGGCCTCGTCCAGACCCTCGGCCTCGGCCTCTTCGTCTACACGGTCGGCCTGGCCGCGGGTACCGGCTTCTTCCGCGAGCTGCGTCGGCAGCTGCCGCTCATGGGTGGCGCCGTCGCCGTGCTGGCCGTCCTCGCCGTCGTCACCATCGCCCTCGGCGGTCTGCTGGGCCTGAGCCCTGCCCTGAGCGCCGGGTCCTACGCCGGGGTGCTGACCTCGACGCCGGCCCTCGCCGCCGCGACCGACCAGGCCGGCACCCAGGAGCCCGCCGTCGGCTACTCGCTGTCCTACCCGGTGGGCGTCATCGTGACGATCCTCGTCGTCGCGGTCGTGCTGGCGCGCCCCTGGCAGACGCGACGTGACGCCGATCCGGTGGCCGGCCTCGGCCTCGTCGACATCAGCGTCGAGGTCACCCGGCCGACCCGGCTCGGTGACGTCCCCGGGGTCAGCGAGCACGAGATCCGCCTGTCCTACCTCGCCCGCGCCGGCGAGACCCGCGTCGTCACCCCCGACGAGCAGCTCCACGTGGGGGACCGGGTCGTCGTCGTGGGGCCCGAACCCGCCGTGCGCCGCGCCCGCGAGCACCTGGGCGAGCGCGTCAGCGAGCACCTCGCCCACGACCGCTCCACCGTGGACTACCGCCGCTTCATCGTCTCCAACCCGGCCGTCGCCGGCCGGACCGTGCGCGAGCTCGACATCCCCGGCCGGTTCGCGGGCATCGTCACCCGGGTCCGCCGCGGCGACCTGGACATGCTCGCCCACGACGACTTCGTCCTCGAGCTCGGTGACAAGGTGCGGGTGATCGTCCCGCGCGGGCACCTGCGGGACGTCGCCGCCGTCCTGGGCGACTCCGAACGCAAGGTCAGCGAGGTCGACGCGTTCTCCCTCGGCGTCGGGCTGGCGCTCGGCCTGCTCGCCGGGCTGGTGGCGATCCCACTGCCCGGCGGCATCACCCTCGCCCTCGGCTCCGCCGCCGGCCCGCTCGTTGTCGGCATGGTGCTCGGCCGGCTGGAACGGACCGGGCCGCTGGTGTGGGGCATGGCCCGGCCGGCGAACCTGACCATCCGCCAGCTCGGCCTCCTGCTCTTCCTCGGCGCCACCGGGCTCGCGTCCGGCCAGGCGTTCGCGGCGTCGGCCCTCACCCTGGAGGGGATGAAGGTGGTCGTGCTGGCGGTGGTGATCGTCGTCGTCGGCGCCGCGGCCCTCCTGGTCCTCGCCCGCACGCTCGGCACGAGCGCCCCCCGGGCCGCTGGTGCGCTCGCGGGCTTCGTGGGCCAGCCCGCAATCCTCGCCTACGCCAACGGCCGCACCGTGGACGAGCGCATCGACGCCGGGTACGCCGTCCTCTTCGCCCTCGGCATCATCGCCAAGATCGTGCTGGTGCAGGTGGTCGGCGCGGTCTGAACCGCCCCGTGCCGCCGGCCGCCGAGCCGGCTGCCGAGCCGCCGTCGGACCGCCGTCGGACCGCCGAGCCGCCGTCGGACCGCCGTCGGACCGCCGAGCGATCCGGGCGCGTCCACGGCCCTTCCTCGCTAGCCTGGCGCCACGACCGAACGGGGGGCCGACGGTGGACGACGACGTGCTGGTGGCGGTGCGCGGCGGGGTGTTGACCCTGACGCTGAACCGGCCCGAGAAGAAGAACGCCCTGACCACCGCGATGTACGAGACCCTCGGGTCCGCCATCGACGGCGCCGGCCGGGACCGGGACGTCCGCTGCGTGCTGCTGCGCGCCGCGGGCGACGCCTTCTGCGCGGGCAACGACCTCTCGGACTTCCTCGCCCTCCGCGAGCGTCCCGGCGGCTGGGCGGGCAACCCGCTGCTCACCGCGCTCGCCCGGACCGCGACGCCGCTGGTCGCCGCGGTCCAGGGGCACGCGGTCGGCATCGGGCTGACCATGCTGCTGCACTGCGACCTGGTCTACCTCGCCGACGACGCCCGGCTGAGCGTGCCCTTCGCCGACCTCGGCCTCGTGCCGGAGGCGGCGTCGACGAAGACGTTGCCGGACCGGATCGGGCACCCGCGCGCGTTCGAGATGTTCGTCCTCGGCGAGGTCGTGGACGCCGCGCGCGCCGAGGCCTGGGGGCTCGCCAACGCCGTCGTCCCCCGCGACCGGCTCGACGCCCGCGCCCGGGAAGCCGCCGAGCAGGTGGCGGCCCGGTCCGCCCGGGCCGTGGCGGCGACGAAGTCCCTCATGCGGGACGGCGACGCCCTCCAGCGGCGCATCGACGAGGAGGGTGAGCAGTTCGTGGAGCGGCTGCGTTCCGCCGAGGTGGGCCGCGCCATCGACGCGTTCCTGCGGGGCCGGGGCGAGGACGGCTGACCGGCCCCCGGGTCGGGGCGAGGACGCCGGGCCGCCGGCGGGGTGCGCGTCGGTGGGCCGGGCCGGCGGCGTCACAGCCAGTGGTGCCGCTTGAACACGGTGTGGAGCGCGATCCCCAGCAGGGCCATGAGGAACAGCGCGAACGGGTAGCCGAGCCCCCAGTGGAGCTCGGGCATGTGGTCGAAGTTCATGCCGTAGATCGTGCCCACCAGGGTGGGGGCGAACAGGATCGCCGCCCACGACGAGATCCGCTTCACCTGCTCGTTCTGCAGGTAGCTCGCCTCGGTGATGGTGCGCATCTGGTCGTTCTGCTCCTGCGCGACCAGGGCGGAGTTGACCGTGAGCGCGTTCTGCAGCAGGGCCCGGAAGGAGTCGGCGCGGTCGACCACCCGCAGCGCGTGGTCGTGGACGTCCCGGAGCTTGTGGCGCAACTCGACGTCGACACCGTTCTGGTCGAGTCCCGAGGCGAGGTCCTCCAGCATGCCGAGCAGGGGGCGCGTGGCGCGCTGGAAGGCCATCACCTCCCGGGAGAGGGCGTAGATGCGCCGCGCGACGGTCGGGGCGCTGCTGAAGAGCTGGTCCTCGATCTCGTCGACGTCGTTCTCCAGGCCGGCCACGACGGGGCCGTAGTCGTCCACGACCTGGTCGAGGATGGCGTAGAGGACGGCGTAAGGCCCCAGGCGGAGCATGGCCCGGTCCTCCTCCAGCCGGCGCCGGACAAGGCTGAGGTCCGGGGACTCCGCGTGGCGCACGGTGACGACGAAAGCCGGGCCGGTGAAGACGTGCAGCTCGCCGAACTCGACCTTCTCGACCTCCTCGACGTACCGGGCCGGGCGCAGCACGGTGAAGAGGGTGCCCCCGTAGCGTTCCAGCTTGGGCCGCTGGTGCGCCTGGTTCGTGTCCTCCTCGGCCAGCTCGTGCAGGTCGAACTCTCCGGCGACGACGCGGACCTCCTCCGGTGTGGGCCGGTAGAGCCCCACCCACGCCATCCCGCCGTGCTGACGGAGCAGCTCGAACGTCTCCGCCAGGTCCGTCGCCGAGGCCGCCCGCTCGCCGTCGACGTAGATCGCGTTGTTGATGACGCCCATGCCCGTGTCCTTCCGCCGGATCCCGGTCCGATGCCAGGCTCCCACGCCGGGCTCACCCGCCGGGCTCCCACGCCGGGCTCACAGCCCGGGCTCGCCCGCCGGCTTCAACGTGCCGAGATCACGGCCCGGGCTCGCCCGCCGGGCACCCGCGCCGGGCTCACACCTCGGTGAGCGCCTTGCGGATGCGCTTCTCGGAGACCTTCACGGGGGTGCCGAGCTGCTGGGCGAAGAAGCTGACCCGCAACTCCTCGATCATCCAGCGCACCTCCGCCAGGCGGTGCTCGCGCCCCGGATCCGGGGCCAACCGCTCGCCCGCGCGCACCGCCGCCTCGTAGGCATCCTCCAGCTCGCCCACCTTCCACGCCAGATCGGCGTCCTGGTGGACGTTGACCTCCGCCCGTTCGATGCGCCGCTGCGCCGCCCGCAGATACCGGGGTAGGTGGACCAGCCGGTCCGGTGGCGTCGCGGCGACGAAGCCGTCGTGGACCAGCCGGGCGGCCTGGTCGCGGACCTCGGTGAGGGTGTTGAGCAGGAACATCGAGGTGGCCTTCTTGATCGCGGCCTCCAGCTCGCGGCGCGCGTCGAGCGTGGCCACGACCTGCCCGACCACCCCGTGCACCCGCTCCTCCAGCTCCCGGCGCACGTGGGCCACCAGCTCCGCGTAGGCGGCGCCGTCGCGCACCTGGTGCCCGCCGTGGTCGGCGGTCCACGCGTCGACGAGCGCGCCGACGGCGGCGAGCTGGATGTCGCCCACCAGCGCCTCCGTGCTCGGGTACGGGCTGGTGGCCAGCGTGAGCGCCTCCTTGCCGGTCCAGCGGGTGGTCACCCGGGCGGTGCGCAGCGCGGTCTCGAGCAGGACGAGGCGGCGCAACCCGGCCCGGTGGGCGCGGGCCTGCTCGGTGGCGTCGGCGAGGATGCGCAGCGAGACCGCCGCCCCCGCCGCACCGGTGCCGCCCGGCGTCTCCACGAGCGCGGGGTAGCCGCGCACGATCAGCCCCTGCGGCCCGGTGGACTCCACCTGGCGGGGGATCACGCCGCCGGGCAGCTCCGGCCAGCCGGTCAGGCCGTGCTGCTCGGGCAGGAGCGGGGTCAGCCCGGATCCGGCCACCTGCCGGCCTGCTGGGAGCGAGCCGCCGGCGGGCCGGGTGGGTCCCCCGGGGGTGTCGGCGCCGGGTGCGGCCGGAGCTGCATCGCCGCGACCACGGGCCTCCTCCATCGCGATGCGGACGGCGCCGCGGACCACGTTGCGCACCGCGTCGCGGGCCTGCGGGGCGAGCTCGCGC
>NZ_JBTSDU010000106.1:0-11324 GCF_054605595.1 Georgenia sp.
GCCACATCCCTGTTGGTCGCCATCGACTCCGCCTGCCCCGTTGCTCCGCGTCATTGTTGCCAGTACCCGATGTAATCGATTACGTAATCGATTCCACGAGTATGGCGGTGGTCCCGGTCGGCGTCAAACGGGACAGTGGGGCGCAGCGAGATGGCACGGCCCGGTGCACCGGCCGTTGATCTCGGACCACCTCGCCGATCTCCTTGGAGGGCTCCCGGGCTGCCTTGGCGACGTGCTGCGTGTCGCCGTCAGGATCCGCACCGGTCACGCGGTCAGGGTCGGGCGGGAGTGCGGCTGTCCCACCCGGGCAGCTCCGGCCTCATCGCGCTGTCCGGGCGGCCACCGGGAACGGCGTCAGCGCAGCGAGGGGCGCTGCCACTTCTCGTCGCCACCGACGCCCAGCACGCCGGTCCCCGATGTGCTCGTCAGTGCGGCGCGCAGTGCCCCCTCGGCGTCCTCGGGCACCCGGATCATCCCCTCCTGGCCGATGGTCGCCACGTGCGCCCCGGACCGGTCGAACACCTTCGCGATCCCCAGGCCCCGGCCGCCCTGCGCGCTCGGTGAGTGCTGGACGAACAGCAGCCACTCGTTCACCGTCACGTCGCGGTGCCACCACATGCCGTGGTCCAGGCTCGCCACGCTCAGGCCCTTCGTGCGCCAGCTCAGCCCGTGCCGGCGCAGGACCGGCTCGAGCAGGACCTGGTCGCAGGCGTACGCGAGCAGGGCGCGCTGCTGCAGCTGCGTGAGACCCGCGGGCAGCGGCGTCCGGGCGCGCATCCAGAGCATCTGGGCGTCCGTACGCTCGCGGGCGGGCTCGAAGTAGACGCTCTCACCCACGTGGCGGATGTCGAACGCCGCGACGGAGGACATGAACTTCGCGACCGGGTGGTCGAGCGCGTTGAACAGCGTCACCGCGCTGGTGAGGGACTCCGGATCGGGTGCCGCGGGTGCCGACTCGGCATGGTCCCGCCCGGGCTGCCGCTCCTGGAAGGAGCTGATGAGGGACAGGATGGGTTTGCCGTCCTGGACGGCATGGGTGCGCCGGGAGGAGAAGCTGCGCCCGTCCCGCAGCCGCTCCACCGCGAACGTGACCGGCGCGTCGAGCTTGCCCGGCCGCAGGAAGTACCCGTGGACGGAGTGGAGCGCACGCTCCCCGTCGCCGTCGTCGGGCACCGTCGCCGCCGCGGCGAGCACCGACTGTGCGAGCACCTGGCCGCCGTAGATCCGGCCGTTGATCTGCGGCAGTGACGTGCCTACGAACTCGTTCTCACCCAGCCGCTCGAGCCGCAGCGTGCGGAGCACGGACGCCATCGGCTCGGCGTCGGTCTGCGGGACCGGGAGGTACTCGCGCTCGCGGGCCCCGGCGTTGCCCGGGCCGGCGGGACGGGCAGGCGTGGGCTCGGACATGCTCTATCTCCTGAGTGCTGAGGACTGAGGACTGGGTGCTGGGTCTGGGGACGGTCAGGTCAGGGCGGGGCGCTCCGGGCCGTCGGCGTTGACCATCGCGTGCGCGGCACGCACGAGATAGTCCCACAGCGTGTGCTCCAGCTCGGGGTCGAGCCCGAGCTCGTCGACGGCGACGCGCATGTGGGCGAGCCACCGGTCGCGGGCCTCCGGCGTGACCGCGAACGGCAGGTGCCGACGGCGCAGCATCGGGTGGCCGCGCCGGTCCGAGTAGGTGGTCGGCCCGCCCCAGTACTGTTCGAGGAACGTCCGCAGCCGCTCCTCCGAGCCGTCCCAGTCGTCCCGCGGGTACATGGGGGCGAGCAGTTCGTCGGCGCGCACCCCCTGGTAGAACCGGTGCACCAGGTTCGTGAAGGTCTCGTGACCGCCCAGTCGCGCGAAGAGGGAGGGCGTCTCGACCGCAGGATCCGTGCTCACCCGCCCATCATCGCATCGCGGTCGGGGGAGCCGGCCGACCCGTCGCAGTCGCGGACACCAGGCCGTCATCGGGCCCGAGGCGGACGACCTCGCCGAGGAGATCGGCCGACTCTGACGCGCCTCCCCGGCGTGGCACGCCGAGGGTGAAAGGATCAGGTCGGCAAGCCACCGCCCACGGTGGCCCGACCTGACCGAGGAGCGAGATGACGGACGCCGCGCCGCCGCTGCCCAGCGAGGAACTGCGTGCCCTGGCCGACGCGCACGGCGTCGCCACCGAGTTCTGGGACTTCACCGGGAACCACCGGATCGTCAGCTCGGCCACCATCGCCGCCGTCCTCACCGCGCTCGGCGTGCCCTGCGGCACCGAGGGCGAGGTCCGTGACGCCCTCGCCGAGCACGAGCTGGGCCCCTGGCGCTCGCCGCTGCCGCCGTCGGTCGTGGTCCGGCACGGCCGCGAGACCGACCTTCCGGTCCACGTGCCGGACGGCGCCACGGTCGACGTCGCCGTCCGCACCGAGGACGGCGGGACCTGGCCGCTCGCACAGAAGGACGTGTGGGTGCCGCCGCGCGAGGTCGACGGCACGCTGCTCGGCCGGGCCACGTTCGTGCTCCCCGCCGACCTGCCCACCGGGTGGCACGAGATCGTCGCCGTCCTCGACGACGGCGACACCGCACGTGCACCGCTGGCGGTCACCCCGGCCCGGCTCGCCGAGCCGGCACTGGTCACCCGGCGGGGCTGGGGCGTCATGGCGCAGCTGTACTCGGTGCGCTCGGAGCGCTCCTGGGGCACCGGCGACCTGGCCGACCTCACCGAGCTCACCAGCTTCTTCGGCGACCTCGGCGCCGACTTCCTGCTGATCAACCCCCTGCACGCGGCGGAGCCGACCGGGCACATGACGCCGTCGCCCTACCTCCCGGTGACCCGGCGGTTCGTCAACCCCATCTACGTCCGGCCCGAGGCGATCGAGGAGGTCGCGTACCTGCCCGGGCCCCAGCGCGCCCTCGTGGAGTGGGCGGCCGAGGAGGTCCGCCCGGCGAACACCACCAACGACTCCATCGACCGGGACGCCTCGTGGGCCGCCAAGCGTCGCGCCCTGGAGATCGTCCACGCCGCCGGTCGGACCCGGTCCCGCCAGCGATCCTTCGACCGCTTCCGGGCCGGGGAGGGCGAGGGGCTGGAGCACTTCGCCCTGTGGTGCGCCCTGCACGAGCGCCATCAGGGTCTGGAGTGGCCCACCGACCTCGCCGACGCCCGGACCCCGTTCGTCGCCCGGGCCCGGCGCGAGCTGGCCGACCGGGTGGACTTCTACGCGTGGCTGCAGTGGGTGGCGGACGAACAGCTGGCCCACGCCCAGCAGGTCGCCCAGGACGCCGGCATGGGGCTGGGCGTCATGCACGACCTCGCCGTCGGGGTGCACCCGGACAGCGCCGACGCCTGGGCCACCCCGGAGGTCTTCGCCACCGGCATCGGCGTCGGGGCGCCGCCCGACATGTACAACCAGCAGGGCCAGAACTGGCACCAGCCGCCCTGGCGGCCCGACGCGCTCGCCCGCGCCGCCTACGCGCCGCTGCGGGACATGGCCCGAACCGTGCTGCGGCACGCCGGCGCCGTGCGCGTGGACCACATCCTGGGGCTGTTCCGGTTGTGGTGGATCCCCGACGGCATGAGCGCCGACGAGGGCACCTACGTGCGCTACGACCACGAGGCGATGGTCGGGGTGCTGCTCCTGGAGGCCGAGCGGGCCGGCGCCGTCGTCATCGGCGAGGACCTCGGCACCGTCGAGCCCTGGGTGCGCGGCTACCTCGCCGAACGCGGCGTGCTCGGTACCTCGGTGCTGTGGTTCGAGAAGGACGCCCAGGGCCGGCCCCTTCAGCCCGACGCCTACCGGCGGCTGGTGCTCGCCACCGTCGACACCCACGACCTGCCGCCCGCCGCCGGCTACCTCGCCGAGGAGCACGTGGACCTGCGCGAACGCCTCGGCGTGCTCACGGAGCCGGTCGAGAAGGTCCGTCTCGAGGCCCGCACCGAGCGCCGGCGGACCCTCGCCCGGCTGCGCGAGCACGGCCTGATCGGCGATGACCCCACCGAGCGGGAGGTCATCGAGGCGCTGCACGCCTACGTCGTGCGCACCCCCGCCGTGCTGGTGGGGGTCTCGCTCACCGACGCCGTCGGCGAGCGCAGGGCGCAGAACCAGCCCGGCACGGACACGGAGTACCCGAACTGGCGCCTACCGCTGGCCGACGGCGCGGAGCAGGTCGTGCTGGTGGAGGACCTGCCCGGCACCGCGCGGCTGCTCTCCCTGGTGGCCGCCGTGCGTGCGGCGCTGGGGGAGGACGACCGGCTCGCCTGACCGCCACCTCACGCGGTGTCCCCCTCCCCCCGCGAGGGGGGCACCTCGTGGCGCCCGGGATCCTTCGCCTCGGTGGCGCGCTTGCCGGTGGAGATGGCCGCGGCCTCCTGCGCCTCGTCGAAGACCGACGGCGCGGCGGAGCCGGGCGCCCCGTCGACCTCCCGGCCCGGCGTCATGAGGTTGAACCGGCGGATCGCGAACGTGAACAGCAGGTAGTACACGACGGCGTAGGCCAGGCCGATGGGGATGAGCAGCAGCGGTCTCGTCGCGATGCCGAAGTTCAGCAGGTAGTCGATGGCGCCCGCGGAGAAGGTGAAGCCGTCCTTGATGCCCAGCGCGTTCACCAGCGCCAGGGACGTCCCGGTGAGGACCGCGTGCACCGCGAACAGCGGGAAGGCCACGTAGGCGAAGGCGTACTCCAGCGGCTCGGTGATGCCGGTGAGGAAGGACGTCAGCGCGATCGAGAGCATGATCCCGCCGGCGACCTTGCGCCGCTCGGGCAGCGCCGTGCGCCAGATCGCCACCGCCGCCGCCGGCAGCGCGAACATCATGATCGGGAAGAAGCCCGCCATGAACGTGCCGGCCGTGGGGTCCCCGGCGAAGAAGCGGAACATGTCGCCCTGCGCCACCTCGCCGGTGGCGGTGTTGGTGAACTCCCCGAACTGGAACCACGGCAGGTTGTTGAGCAGGTGGTGCAGGCCGAACGGGATGAGCAGGCGGTTCACCGTGCCGAACACGAAGCCGCCGAGGACGGTGTTGCCCTCGTCGGTCACCCAGGTGCCGAAGCCGCCGATGACGACGTCGAACGCGGGGTAGACGAGCGCGAACAGCACCGCCACCACGACGGCGACGAACGCCGTGAGGATGGGGACGAGGCGCCGGCCGCCGAAGAACGCGAGGTAGTCGGGCAGCTTCGTGCGGTAGTACCGCTGCCACAGCAGCGCGGCGATGATCCCGATCGTGATGCCGCCGAGGACCCCGTAGTTGATCGTCTCCTCGCCCTCGGCGCCGCTGCCGAAGTAGGGCGCGAGCGCCACGAGCACGCTGTCGAACGTCAGGTACCCGACCAGCCCGGCCAACGCCGTCGACCCGTCCGACTTCTTGGCGAACCCGATCGCCACCCCGACGGCGAAGATGAGCGCCAGGTTCGAGAACAGGGCGTTGCCCGCGGCGTTGAGGACGTCGGCGACCGGCTGGACCCAGCCGAAGCCCGACCAGCTCGCCACCCCTTCGGCACCGAGCATGTCGGCCTGGCCGAACCGCAGCAGCAGGCCGGCGGCCGGCAGGGCCGCGATCGGCAGCATGAGCGAGCGGCCCACGCGTTGGGCCTGGGAGAAACCGGGAAGCGTGCGGCGGGGCCGCGTGGCTGCTGGCGCCGAGGAGGACATCGTTGCTCCGTTCGGGGCGGCTCGGGTGATCCGGTCACTGAATCGTCCGGCGGGATCCGTGTCAAGGAAGACCGGACCGGGCCCCGGTCGGGGGATACTGGTCCTACGGCCTCGCGCGGCGCCTTGACACGGCCCGCCCGCGGGCGGTGTCATCAGGATGGCAGGGCCCGCCGGGCCCGGCGCGGGCGTCCGACGGCGCACGGCGGGGAGTCTCGCCCCAGGAGCACGGCGGAGCCGTGATGGAGGAGCACACGATGAGCAAGGCTGAGGAGATTCTCGCGGCACTGGGCGGCGACGCGAACGTCCGTGACCTCGAGGCGTGCATCACCCGCCTCAGGGTCGAGGTCGAGGACCCGGCGAAGGTCGACGAGGCCGGCCTCAAGGCCGCCGGTGCCTTCGGCGTGGTCCAGCAGGGCACGGCCGTGCAGGTGGTGGTGGGACCGCAGGCCGACACGATCGCCGAGGACATCGAGGACCTGCGTTGAGCCTGCCGGTCCTCGCCCCGCTCACCGGCACGGTGCTGGCGCTGGGGGACGTGCCGGACCCGGTGTTCTCCGGCGCCATGGTCGGACCCGGGATCGCGGTGGACCCCGGCGCCGCCGAGACCGTGGACGTCCTCGCCCCGGTCGCCGGGACCGTCACGAAGTTGCACCCGCACGCCTTCGTCCTCCTGGGCGACGGCGGCCGTGGGCTCCTCGTGCACCTCGGCCTGGACACGGTCCAGCTCGGCGGGGCGGGTTTCACCCTGCACGTGGCCGAGCGGGACGTCGTCGCCGCGGGGCAGCGGCTGGCGACCTGGTCGCCCCGGCAGGTGCTCGAGTCCGGCCGATCGCCGGTCACCCCCGTCATCGCGCTCGAGGCGAGGGCCGACGCGCTCGACTTCGCCGCCGCCCCGGGCGCCGCCATCACCGCCGGGGACCTGCTGCTCCGCTGGGCCTGACGCGCCGCCGGCTCAGGCCCGCAGCCGCCGGCTCAGGCCCGCAGGTAGCGCAGCAGCACCATGTCGCCCGCGGTGAGGGCGTGCCCCAGCCGCATCGCCCGCGTGGCCTGCGCGCCGCCGGTCGCGGCCCGGCCGGCGTCCCCACCCTCCAGCACCGGGCTGATCGTCAGGCACATCTCGTCCACGAGGTCGGCGGCGATCAGCGCACCGAAGAGGTGTGGGCCGCCCTCGCACAGCACCTGCGTCAGCCCGCGGTCCGTCAGGGCGGCCAGGCCCATGGCCAGGTCCACCGGCCCGGGCCCGGCCACGACGACGTCCGCCACCCGGCCCAGCTCGCGGCGTCGGCCCTCGGGCGAGCCCGCGTGCGTGATGACGACGGGGCGCACCGGGGCGTCGGCGAACGGTGACGAGGCCGGGTCGAGATCGAGCCGGGCGGAGACGACGGCCAGCACCGGGTGCGGTGGCAGGCCGCGGGCCGTCCGCCACGCCGCGTCGCCCGGGTCGAGCCGCAGCCCTGAGTAGCCCTCGTCCCGCAGCGTCCCCGCGCCGAGCAGGACGACGTCGCTGAGCCGGCGGAGCAGGTCGAAGACCTGCTTGTCGGCGGCGTCGTTGAGCGGCCCGGAGACCCCGCCGTGCGTGACGGCGCCGTCGAGGCTCGAGATGAAGTTCACCCGCACGTGCCGCCGTGCGCGGTCGGGGACCGCGTAGCGCTCCAGGAGCCGGGTCTCGTCGAGGGGCGGGGCGTCGTCGAACACGTTCACCCCACGTTGTGGTGCACGGCGGCGGGCTCGCGCAGCCCGAGCACCGCCTCGGCCATCCGGACCGCGTCCACCGTCGCGGCGACGTCGTGCGCGCGGATGATCCGCGCCCCCGCCAGGGCGCACATGGCGGCGACGGCGATCGAGCCGGGCACGCGCTCATCGCGCTCGCGGCCGAGCGTCTCGCCGATGAAGTCCTTGTTGGACACGGCCACGAGCGTGGGCAGCCCGACGTCGGTGATCTCGCGGAGACGCCGGGTGAGCTCGAGCGAGTGGCGGGTGTTCTTGTTCAGGTCGTGGCCGGGGTCGATGACGATCTGCTCGGGGCCGATGCCGCCGGCGTAGGCGCGCTCGACCCGCGCGCGCAGGAACGCGGCGACCTCGGCGACGACGTCGTCGTAGACGGGGCGGGGGTGGTGGATGTGCGGCTCCGCGAGGGAGTGCGCGATCACCACCGTGGCCCCGGTGCCGGCGACGACCTCGACCATCTCCGCCGACCGCAGGCCGGAGGTGTCGTTGACGACGTCGGCGCCGGCCGCCAGGCACTCCCGCGCCACCGCGGGCCGGTAGGTGTCGACGGAGATCACGACGTCGGAGCCGGCGCGCACCGCCGCCACCACCGGCAGCACCCGGTCGAGCTCCTCGGCCTCGCTCAGCAGGGGCGTGTCGGGGGAGAAGGGCATGCCGCCGACGTCGACCCAGTCGGCGCCCTCGTCGACGGCGGCCCGTGCCCGCGCCACCGCCCGGTCGAGGGCGTACGTCGCGCCCCGGTCGTGGAAGGAGTCGGGGGTGCGGTTGACGATCGCCATGACGGCGATCTCGCGGTCGAAGTCGAACGTGCGGGCGCCGATGCGGCGGCGGGCCGCGGTCAGCGTGGGCAGCACCTCACGAACCTCCCACACCGGCGAGGATGGCGTCCAGCGGGACGCTCTCGTCGGCCAGACGGCCCGGGTCGACGACGGCGCCGGAGCGGATCAGCGCCTCGATGTCGGTGTTGACGTCCCAGACGTTGACGTTCATGCCGGCCACGACACGTCCCTCGCGCAACCAGAACGCGATGAACTCCCGGCTCACCCGCTTGCCCCGGTAGACCACCTCCGCCCCGGCGGCGAGCTCGCCGTAGCCGGAGTACTCCATCCCCAGGTCGTACTGGTCGGTGTAGAAGTACGGCACCTCGTCGTAGGCGACCGTCGCGCCCAGCATCGAGCGCGCGGCCGCCGGCCCCTGCTTGAGCGCGTTGGACCAGTGCTCGATGCGCAGGTGGTGCCCCAGCACCGGGTGGAAGGCGCTCGCGACGTCGCCGGCCGCGAAGACGTCGGGCACGGAGGCGCGCAGGTGCTCGTCCACCACGACGCCGTTGTCCACCGCCAGACCGGCCCGCTCGGCGAGGTCCGTCACCGGGACGGCGCCGATGCCGACGACGACGACGTCGGCCGGGACCCGCTCGCCGTCGGCGAGGGCGACGGCCGTGACGGTGCCGAGGGTGTCGACGAGGTCGCGGACCACGGCCCGCATGCGCAGGTTGACGCCGTGCTCGCGGTGGAGCATGTCGAACACGGCGCCGAGCTCGGTGCCCAGCGCCCCCTCGAGCGCCACGTTCTCGCGGCCCAGGACGGTGACGTCGTTGCCGTAGGTGCGTGCCGCCGCGGCGACCTCCAGCCCGATCCAGCCCGCCCCGATGATCACGACCCGGCGTCCGCCGTCGGCGAGGGCGGCGCGCAGCGCGTCGGAGTCGGCGCGGGTGCGCAGGTGGTGCACGCCCCGCAGCCGGGGCGTGCCCGGCCCGCCGAGGTGGCGCGGCGCGGAGCCGGTGGCCAGCAGGAGCTTGGTGTAGGCGAGGGTCGCACCGTCGTCGAGCGTGGCGGTGCGGGCGGTGGGGTCCAGGTCGGTGACGGTGCGGCCGAGCAGTAGCTCCACGTCGTGCTCGGCGTACCAGTCGCCCGGGTGGACGAACCCGGCGGCGCGCTCCTCGGTGCCCAGCAGGTAGCCCTTGGACAGTGGTGGGCGGATGTAGGGCCGCTCGCTCTCCTGGGCGAGGACCACGACGCGGCCGTCGAAGCCCTCCGCGCGCAGCGTCTCGGCGGCCTTGGCGGCGGTGAGCCCTCCACCGACGATGACGTGGGTCTGGGACATGGCCTTCTCCTTCGTCTCTGCCGGGGCGAGCTGCCCACGGCTCACATCCTGGCCGCGGCCGCCCCCGTGGGCAGCCCGACCAGGGCGAGGAACTCGGCCCGGGTGCGCGGGTCCTCGGCGAGCCGGCCGTGGACCGCGCTCGTGACGGTCTTGGTGCCGGGTACGCGTGCCCCGCGCAGGGCCATGCACTCGTGCTCGGCCACCAGGACGACGCCGACGCCGCGCGGGACGAGGTGGTCGCGCAGCGTGTTCGCGACCTGCTGGGTGAGGCGTTCCTGGACCTGCAGGTCGCGGGCGTGGTGCTCGAGCGTGCGGGCCAGCTTCGACAGGCCGACGATGCGCTCGCCCGGCAGGTACGCGATGTGCCCGACGCCGTGGAACGGCAGGAGGTGGTGGCGGCACAGGGAGTGGAAGGGGATGTCGCGTACCACGACGAGCTCGTCGTAGTGCTCGTCGTTGGGGAAGGTCGTCAGGGTGAACGGCTGTGGGGTGAGCATCTCGGCCATGGCCTGCGCGACGCGGCGCGGCGTCTCGACCAGGTGCGGGTCCCGCGGGTCGCGGCCGAGGGCCACGAGCAGGCGGGCGACGGCGTCCGCCGCGGCCGCGGTGTCGACGCCCGGGTGCCGGGTGGCGAGCGCGGGGGACTCGGCCGTCGCCTGGCGGACGTCGGTGAGTGTGGTGGTCATCGCCGTGGTCCCACCCGTGCCGTCTCGCTCTCGGCTCCCGCCATCACAGATCTCCTCGCGTTGTGGCGACGGTAGACCCGGATCTTTCTAGAGTCAATAGATCGCAGTTTTAGAGGAGTAGGCTGGCACCATGACAAGCCACGAGGCGGGCGCGAGGGGCCAGGGCCCGCACGAGGGTACGACGGCCCCGCCGGAGCCGGCGACGCGCGCGGACTGCGTCGCCGCGGTGGCATCGCTCGACGACCCCACGCGCCGGGCGCTGCACGAGCTCGTCTCCGCAGCGACCGAGCCCGTCAGCCGTGACGCGGCCGCCCAGGCACTCGGGCTGAGCCGCAGCACCGCCGCCTTCCACCTGGACCGGCTCGCCGAGGCCGGTCTGGTCGACGTCGAGTTCCGCCGCCTGGGCGGACGCACCGGCCCCGGCGCCGGCCGGCCCGCCAAGCTGTACCGACGCGCCGACACCGAGCTCGCCGTCTCCGTGCCGGAGCGCCGGTACGGGCTGGCCGCCGAGCTCCTGGCCCAGGCCGTCGAGGAGGCCGACGCCGGCGCCGGCCCGGTCCGCGACATCCTGCTGCGCCTCGCGCACGACGTCGGCCGGGCGGCGGGGCAGACCGCCGGGACGCTGGAGCGCGCGCTCGTGGACGGCGGATACGAGCCCCGCGCGGACGGCGGCACCACGGTGATGGGCAACTGTCCCTTCCACCAGCTCGCCGCGCGGCACACGGAGCTGGTGTGCGCGCTCCACGGCTCCCTGGTCGACGGCATGTGCGCCGGGGCCGACGAAGACGTGCGGGTCCTCGCCGACCCCGGGGCCGGTCGGTGCTGCGTGCGGCTGACACCCGGACGGGCCGACGTCTGAGGCATGAGGCGACGCCCGCCCGGACCGCGCCGGGGCCCGCCGCCGGCCAGGTGGCGGCTCGCGCCCGGCGTCAGGCCCCGAGCCGGCGATCCGCCTCCTGCGCCCGCACGGCCCGGCGGGCGGTGTCGAGCGCCTCGATGACCAGGCGCCGCAGCGCGGGCGCCGCTGCAGGGTGCTCGTCCAGCCACTGCTGGGTGCGTGCGACGACGTCGACGCCGTGCCGCTGCGCCAGCCCGGCCAGCCGGCCGGGGTAGAGGCCGATGACGATGTTCTGCGCCATCTCGTTGGTCCGTGCGGTCCACACCCGTTCGAGGGCGTCGAAGTAAGG
>NZ_JBTSDU010000107.1:0-11293 GCF_054605595.1 Georgenia sp.
GACCGTCCGGGGCGCCACCACCGAGCCCGCCGCCGTCGCCGTCGCCCGCGCGGTGACCCGATCGAACCTGTTCAAGGCCGCCGTCTTCGGCAACGACCCCAACTGGGGCCGCGTGCTCTCCGCCGTTGGCACCGTGCCGGTCGACGTCGCCCCGTTCGAGGCCGACGCCGTCGACGTCGCGATCAACGGGGTCCTCCTGTGCCGCGCCGGCGGCGTCGGCGCGGACCGCACCCTCGTGGACCTCGCAGCGGCGCGCGAGGTGCACGTCGACATCGACCTCCACGCCGGCCCCGGGACGGCCACCGTGTGGACCAACGATCTCACCCACGACTACGTCCACGAGAACAGCGCGTACTCCACATGAGCGAGCGGACCCCCCGGCTGAGCCCGGCCATGGACCCCGACGTCCCCTTCGACACCGAGACGGACCTCTTCCCGCACCAGAAGGCCGAGGTGCTGGTGCAGGCGCTGCCCTGGCTCCAGCGCTTCTCGGGGGCGCGCGTCGTCATCAAGTACGGCGGCAACGCCATGATCGACGAGGACCTCAAGCGGGCCTTCGCCCAGGACGTCCTCTTCCTCCATCAGGTCGGGCTGCGGCCCGTCGTCGTCCATGGCGGCGGCCCGCAGATCTCCCGCATGCTCGACCGCCTCGGCCTCGACTCGCAGTTCCGCGGCGGCCTGCGGGTCACCACCCCCGAGGTGATGGACGTCGTCCGCATGGTCCTCACCGGGCAGGTGCAGCGTGAGCTCGTCAGCCTGCTCAACGCCGAGGTCGCCCACGCCGTCGGCCTCTCGGGGGAGGACGGTCAGCTCATGCGGGCCGCGCGCCGCCCCGCCACCGTCGACGGCGAGCCCGTGGACGTGGGCCAGGTGGGTGACGTCGTCGCCGTGGACCCGCGCGCCGTCGAGGACCTCCTCGATGCCGGCCGCATCCCCGTGGTCTCCACCGTCGCGGTGGACGTCGCCGAGCCGACCCAGGTCCTCAACGTCAACGCCGACACCGCGGCGTCGGCGCTCGCTGTGGCGCTGGGCGCCAGCAAGCTCGTCATCCTCACCGACGTCGAGGGCCTGTACGGCGCCTGGCCGGACCGGTCCTCCCTCATCAGCCAGCTCGACACCGACGAGCTCGCCGGCATGCTCGGTTCCCTGGAGTCGGGCATGGTGCCCAAGATGGAGGCGTGCCTGCGCGCGGTGCGCGGCGGCGTCCCCCAGGCCCACGTCATCGACGGCCGGACCGAGCACTCGATGCTGCTCGAGATCTTCACGGACGAGGGGGTCGGCACCCTCGTCGTCCCCGTGGCGCGGGAGGCGCAGCAGTGAGCACCTGGCAGGAGCGCTACGGCGCCGCGGTCATGAACACCTTCGGCCCGCCGAAGCTCGTCCTCGAGCGTGGCGCGGGGTCCTACGTCTGGGACGCCGAGGGGCGCCGCTACCTCGACCTGCTCGGCGGCATCGCCGTCAACGCGGTCGGCCACGCCCACCCGGCGTGGGTGCGCGCCGTCAGCGACCAGGCTGCGGCGCTGGGGCACATCTCGAACTTCTTCACCTCACCCGGGCAGGTCGCGCTCGCCGAGAAGCTCCTCGAGATCGTCGTGCCCGGCGGGTCGCCGCCCGGTTCCCGGGTGTTCTTCGCGAACTCGGGCACGGAGGCCAACGAGGCGGCGCTGAAGATGGCACGCCGCCACGGCGGCCCGGCCCGGCCCCGCGTCCTCGCGCTCGAGGGCTCCTTCCACGGGCGGACCATGGGGGCGCTGGCCCTGACCCACAAGGCCGCCTACCGGGAGCCGTTCGAACCGCTGCCCGGCGGGGTGGAGTTCGTGCCCTTCGGGGACCTCCCCGCGCTGGAGGCGGCGCTCGGGGACGACGTCGCCGCGCTCTTCCTCGAGCCCATCCAGGGGGAGGCGGGGGTGCGGCCGCTGCCCGAGGGGTACCTCGCCCGCGCCCGGGCCCTCACCACCGACGCCGGCGCCCTCCTCGTCCTCGACGAGGTCCAGACCGGCATGGGGCGTACCGGCGCCTGGATGGCGCACCATCACCGCCGACTCGGGGGCGGCGCGGTGCCCGACGTCATCACCCTCGCCAAAGGTCTCGGTGGCGGCTTCCCGATCGGTGCGGCGGTAGCGATCGGCGGACACGCCGCCGGCCTGCTCGGCCCGGGCCTGCACGGCACCACCTTCGGCGGCAACCCGCTCGCGTCCGCCGCGGCGCTCGCCACGATCGCCATCATCGAGTCCGAGGGCCTCCTCGCCCACACCGCCGAGCTCGGCCGGGAGCTGCGCGAGAAGCTCGCCGGGCTCGGGCACGCAGCCATCAGTGAGGTGCGCGGCGAGGGCCTGCTCATCGCCGTCCAGCTCGGCGCGCCCGTGGCACCCGCCGCATCGGCGGCACTTCTCGACGCCGGCTTCATCGTCAACCCGGTCCGCGCGGACGCCCTGCGTCTGGCCCCGCCGCTGAATCTCGCCGCCGAGGACGCGGACTCCTTCCTCTCCGCCCTGCCGGCAGCGCTGGACGCGGCCCTCGTCGCGGGGCACCAGCGATGAGCGTCGTCGAGGGAGACAGCACCACCGAGAGCGCCCGGGTCGCCACCACGAAGGCCGGCCGCCATGCCGTGATCGCGCAGATCCTGGCGCGTTCCGCGGTGCGCTCGCAGCCCGAGCTGCGCGCGGCGCTCGCGGCCCACGGGATCACCACCACCCAGGCCACCCTCTCGCGCGACCTGGACGAGCTGCGTGCCCAGAAGGTCCGCGGCCCGAACGGGGAGCAGGTCTATGCGCTCCCGGCCGAGGGCGGCACCGGCCCGGCCGGGCCTCACGATCCCGAGCAGATCGCGGGGAGGCTGCAGCGCTGGTGCGCCGAGGTGCTCGTGAGGGCGGACTTCACGCTCAACCAGGTCGTCCTGCGTACCCCGCCCGGCGCGGCCCAACTGCTCGCCTCCGCGATCGACCAGTCCGTCCTCCCGGGCGTGCTCGGCTGCATCGCCGGGGACGACACCGTCCTCGTCGTCACGCGCGGCGCCGACATCGCGGAGGCGCTGACCCGGCGACTCCTCGACCTGGCCGGTCGCGGCAGACCCGGGCACGACACCAGCAGACCGGGCCCCACCAGCACGCCGGACCCCACCGGCAGACCGGACACCACCAGCATGCCCGCCACCCCCGCGGGACCGAACCCAGGAGAGCACCGATGAGCGAGACCACCCCCCCCACGACCGGCGGCCAGAAGGAGCGGGTCGTCCTGGCCTACTCCGGCGGCCTCGACACCTCCGTCGCGATCGGCTGGATCGCCGAGCGCACCGGCGCCGAGGTCGTCGCCGTCGCGGTCGACGTCGGCCAGGGCGGCGAGGACCTCGAGGTCGTGCGTCAGCGCGCCCTCGACTGCGGCGCCGTCGAGGCGTACGTGGCCGACGCCCGCGACGAGTTCGCCGAGGAGTACTGCATGCCGGCCCTGCGGGCCAACGCGCTCTACATGGACTCCTACCCGCTGGTCTCCGCGCTGTCCCGCCCGGTGATCGTCAAGCACCTGGTGCGGGCCGCCCGGGAGTTCGGCGCGACGACCGTCGCCCACGGCTGCACCGGCAAGGGCAACGACCAGGTGCGGTTCGAGGTCGGCATCACCTCCCTCGCCCCGGACCTCAAGTGCATCGCCCCCGTGCGCGACCTCGCCCTCACCCGCGACGTCGCCATCGAGTACGCGAACAGGCACGCCCTCCCGATCGAGACCACCAAGCGCAACCCGTTCTCCATCGACCAGAACGTGTGGGGCCGTGCGATCGAGACGGGCTTCCTCGAGGACATCTGGAACGCGCCGACCAAGGACGTCTACAGCTACACGGACGACCCGACGTACTCCCCGTTGCCCGACGAGGTCGTCATCACCTTCGACAAGGGCGTGCCGGTCGCCGTCGACGGCACCGCCGTCACGCCGCTGCAGGCGATCCAGGAGCTGAACCGGCGCGCCGGAGCCCAGGGCGTCGGCCGCATCGACATCGTCGAGGACCGCCTCGTCGGCATCAAGTCCCGCGAGATCTACGAGGCACCGGGCGCGATGGCGCTGATGGCCGCCCACAAGGAGCTCGAGAACGTCACGATCGAGCGCGAGCAGGCCCGGTTCAAGAAGACGGTCGGCCAGCGCTGGACCGAGCTGGTCTACGACGGCCAGTGGTTCTCCCCGCTCAAGGCCTCCCTCGACGCCTTCATCGACGACACCCAGCAGTACGTCAGCGGTGAGATCCGGCTGGTGCTCCACGGCGGCCGCGCCACTGTCACCGGCCGCCGCAGCGAGCAGAGCCTGTACGACTTCGACCTCGCCACCTACGACACCGGTGACACGTTCGACCAGTCGAACTCGCGCGGCTTCATCGAGATCTTCGGGATGACGTCGAAGCTGGCCGCCGCGCGCGACGTCGCGTTCGGCAAGGGGGTCGACCTGTCGAAGGTACCCACCCTCAAGGGCTGAGCCGCGGGGGAGCTGAACCAGCGGAGGGCGGCGCCGGCGAACCGCCGGCGTCGCCCGCGGGTCGGCTGCCCCGAGCACCCTGGCGGCCAAGTGCGTCGGGCGGGATCTCAAGAGCGGGCGGCGAGGGTCCGCGACGTCGCACTCGAGCAGCTCGTCCAGAGGGCCGGGACGATCACCCCAGCGTCGCGACGAGCACGGCCTTGATCGTGTGCATGCGGTTCTCGGCCTGGTCGAAGACGACCGACGCCTCGGATTCGAACACCTCGTCGGTGACCTCGAGCGCGGCCATCCCGGTGCGGTCGTAGATCTCCCGGCCGATCGTGGTGCCGAGGTCGTGGAAGGCCGGCAGACAGTGCATGAACCGCACCCCGGGGTTGCCGGTGGCGGCCAGCAGCGCCGCATTCACCTGGTAGTCGCGCAGCCGGGCGATGCGCTCGTCCCACGCCTCCTTCTTCTCGCCCATGGACACCCACACGTCGGTGGAGACGAAGTCGGCGCCACGCACGCCGCTCGCGACGTCGTCGGTCACCAGGAGCCGGGCGCCGGTGCGGCCCGCGACGCCCTGCGCCAGGCCGACCACCGCAGGGTCGGGCTGGAGCCCGGCGGGGGCGACGAGCCGCACATCCATGCCCAGCAGCGCACCCGAGAGCAGGATGGAGTGCGCGGTGTTGTTCCGGGCGTCACCGACGTAGGCGTGGACGAGCTCGTGGTCCGGCTTGTGGACCCCGTCCACCACGGGCGCGTGCTCGCGCATGGTCAGCCCGTCGGCGAGCATCTGCGTGGGGTGCCACTCGTCCGTCAGGCCGTTGAAGACGGGCACGCCCGAGTACTCCGCGAGCGTCTCGACGTCGGCCTGCCGGGCGCCGCGGTACTCGATGCCGTCGAAGAAGCGGCCGAGCACCCGGGCGGTGTCCTTGAACGACTCCTTGTGCCCGATCTGCGAGCCCGCCGGGTCCAGGTACGTCACGTGCGCGCCCTGGTCGTGCGCGGCCACCTCGAACGCGGTGCGCGTGCGGGTGGACGTCTTCTCGAAGATGAGGGCGATGTTCTTGCCCACCAGCCGGCGTCGCTCCGTGCCGGTCTTCTTGGCGGCCTTGAGGTCGGCGGCCAGGTCGAGCAGCGAGCGCCACTCCTCGGGGGTGTGGTCGAGCTCCTTGAGGAAGCTGCGTCCGCGCAGGTCGGTGATCACGCACGTGCCCTTCGTCGAGTCAGATGCCGCTACGGATCGTAGGGCAACTCAGGCATCGCGGGCCGCCGCGTCCACGGCCCAGCTCGGCCCCGGGCATCGTCAGCACCTCGATGCCGGACTCGCGCAGGTAGGCGTTCGACGTCGTCGTCCGGTCGTAGGTGACCACGACGCCGGGGGCGAGTGCCAGCGCATTGCAGCCGTCGTCCCACTGTTCGCGGGCGGCGGAGCGGACGTCCTGCTCGGGGGTGAGGATGCGCAGGTCCGTGCGGCCGACGGCATCGGCGAGCGCGGCATGCATGTGCTCGGGGTCGTGGTCGTCGATGACGAGGCCGTCCGGCCCGGGGGTGATCGTGTAGGAGGGGAGCATCCCAAGTCCCTCGTAGGTGAGGAAGGACCGCTCGTCGACCATGGTCATGACGGTGTCCAGGTGCATGAAGACCCGCGACTTCGGCATGGCGACGGCGAGGACGCGGTCCGCGGCATCGGCGGCGAAGAGCCGGGTCGCCAGCCGCTCGATGCCCTGTGCGGTCGTGCGCTCACTCATCCCGACCAGGACGGCGCCACCGCCGAGCACGAGGACGTCACCGCCCTCGACGGTGGCCGCGCCGTCGGCCGGACCGTCGGACCAGTGCCGGAAGGGGGAGCCCGCGAAGCGCGGGTGCCAGCGGTAGATCGCGTCGTAGGCGAGCGACTCCCGCAGCCGCGCCGGCATCCGCATCGCGCTCACCGCGACGCCGCCGTACACCCAGCACGAGGCGTCCCGGGTGAAGAGGTGGTTCGGCAGCGCGGGGATCACCAGGTCGTCGAGGTCCATGGCGTGGAGCACCAGTGAGCGGGGGGTGTCGACACGTTCGAGCAGCTCCCGCTTGGTGAGCCCGCCGACGAGCATGTCCGTGAGCTCGGCGTCGTCGGCGGCCGCGGCCATCGCGAGCAGCGCCGGGGTCGCGGCGGGGCCGTAGGTCCGCTCGTCGAACACCGCGCCCAGCATGGTGGCCCGGGCCTGGGGCACCGCGAGGGTTTCCCGCAGCAGGTCGGTCAGGAGCAGGACCTCGACGCCGGTGTCCGTCAGCAGGGCGTGGAGCTCGTCGTGCTCCTCCTGGGCGCGCCGCACCCACAGGAGGTCGTCGAAGAGCAAGGCGTCCTTGTTCTCCGGCGTCAGGCGCAGCAGCTCCAGCCCCGGCCGGTGGAGGATCACCTGGCGTAGCCGGCCCACCTCGGACCCGACGTACGGTGCGGGTCCCCCCGGTCCGGTCTGCGGCGTCGGCTCCATCGCGTCTCCCCTCGACAGGCCCCTACGCTCTCACGGCCCACCGACAGTCGCTGCCCCGACGAGGCTCGGCCGGCGTCGCCGGGGCGGGTCCGCGGCCCCCGCGCCCGCGCGGGGCGGGCCGTCCCGCGCGGCGGACTCGTGTGCGCGCAGGCCCGCGCGCACGGTTAGATCGGGACATGGACAAGCCCGCCGACATCGCGTCTCCCGCCCCCGACCAGCCGGGGCACCTGAGCCTGTGGGGCGGTCGCTTCGCCGGCGGACCTGCGGACGCCCTCGCCGCGCTGAGCAGGTCCACCCACTTCGACTGGCGCCTGGCCCGCTACGACATCGCCGGCTCACGCGCGCACGCCCGCGTCCTGGGGGCAGCGGGCCTGCTGGACGACGCGGAGCTGTCCGACATGCTGGACGCCCTGGACCGGCTCGAGGTCGACGTCGTCTCCGGTGCGTTCGGGCCGGGGGAGGACGACGAGGACGTCCACACCGCGCTCGAACGCGGACTCATCGAACGTGCGGGCGCGGCCCTCGGCGGCAAGCTCCGGGCCGGCCGGTCCCGCAACGACCAGATCGCCACCCTGGTGCGCATGTACCTGCGTGACAACGCCCGTGAGCTCGCCGGCGGCGTCCTCGACGTCGTCGAGGCCCTGGTGGGTCAGGCTGCCGCCCACCCGGACGCCGTGCTGCCGGGACGCACCCACATGCAGCACGCCCAACCGGTCCTCCTCGCGCACCACCTGCTCGCCCACGCGTGGCCGCTGCTGCGGGACGTCCAGCGCTGGGTCGACTGGGACGCCCGCGCGGCCGTGTCGCCGTACGGTTCCGGCGCGCTCGCAGGCTCCTCGCTCGGGCTGGACCCCGACGCCGTCGCTGCGGACCTGGGCTTCGACTCTGCCGTCGAGAACTCCATCGACGGCACGGCCGCCCGTGACGTCGTCGCGGAGTTCGCCTTCGTCGCCGCCATGGTCGGGGTGGACCTCTCCCGCCTGAGCGAGGAGATCATCGTGTGGGCGACCAAGGAGTTCGGCTTCGCCAGGCTCGACGACGCCTACTCCACCGGGTCGAGCATCATGCCCCAGAAGAAGAACCCGGACGTCGCCGAGCTCGCCCGCGGCAAGGCCGGCCGCCTCATCGGCGACCTGACCGGGCTGCTCGCCACCCTCAAGGGCCTCCCGCTCGCGTACAACCGCGACCTGCAGGAGGACAAGGAACCGGTGTTCGACGCCGTCGACACCCTCGACCTGCTGCTGCCCGCCGTCGCCGGGATGGTCGCGACGCTCGACCTCGACACCGACCGGATGGCGGAGCTCGCGCCCCAGGGGTTCTCCCTGGCGACGGACATCGCCGAGTGGCTGGTGCGCCAGGGCGTGCCGTTCCGGGTGGCGCACGAGGTCGCCGGCGCCTGTGTGCGCGAGTGCGAGGCGCAGGGCAAGGAGCTATGGGACCTGACCGACGCCGAGCTGGCGACCATCAGCGAGCACCTCACCCCGGCCGTTCGCGAGGTGCTGACCGTGGCGGGGTCCATCGCGTCGCGCGACGGGCACGGCGGCACGGCTCCCGTGCGGGTGGTCGAGCAGCTCGCCCGGGCCGGGGCGCTCGCCGCCGACCTGCGCAGTTGGGCCGAGGGCGACGAGGAGACGGACGGGGCGTGATGCCGCACGGGGCGCGGCCCGGCTGCGGCGTGGCTTCGGGAGCCGGGCCCGGAGGTGGTGTGACGCCGCTGGTGTCCGAGCCCTGGGCCGAGCTGCTGGCCCGGCCCGCCGTCGATGTCGCGCCGCTCCTCCTGGGTTCCGTCCTCACCGTCCGGGGCCCCGGCGTCGTCTCCGTCCGGCTCACCGAGGTCGAGGCGTACATGGGGGAGAAGGACCCGGGCTCGCACGCCTACCGGGGCCGTACCCGGCGCACGGCGCCGATGTTCGACGCCGGCGGGCGGCTCTACGTGTACTTCACCTACGGGATGCACTGGTGCGCCAACCTGGTCTGCGGGGCGCCTGGTACCGCCTCGGCGGTGCTCATGCGGGCGGGCGAGGTCGTGGCGGGTCATGAGCTTGCGCGCGCCCGACGGTCGGCGGCTCGAAGCGATCGCGACCTGGCCCGCGGGCCGGCGCGTCTGGCCCAGGCGGTCGGGTTGTCGGGCGCGGACAGCGGGCTCGTGCTCGCCGTCGGCGGCCGGGCCGAGCTCGAGCTCGCCGCGCCGGCGGCGCCCGATCGGGTACGCCGTGGCCCTCGCGTGGGGGTGGCCGGGGACGGCGGGGACGCCGCGCGCTACCCGTGGCGCTTCTGGCTCGACGGCGAGCCGACGGTCTCGGCCTATCGGCCCGCCGCCTCCCGGCGCGGCTGAGGCACGAGGGGCCGGCGAACCGTCACGGGATGTCCCCGGATGTTCGCCGCCGCGCGGTTGGGGGCCGAGACGATGCGTGGTCGGCGCCCATGGCGCGGCACACTGGTAGCCGTGCACGGGGACAGGTCTCGGGCACGACGACGAGAGGCAGACGAGTGACCGACATCCTCGACGAGCTCCAGTGGCGTGGGCTGCTGGCACAGTCAACCGACATCGACGCGCTGCGCCCGGTGCTGGCCGAGGGTCCCGTCACGTTCTATTGCGGCTTCGACCCCACGGCACCGAGCCTGCACATCGGCAACCTCGTCCAGATCCTCACGGTGCGCCGGCTCCAGTCGGCCGGGCATCGCCCGCTCGCGCTGGTCGGTGGCGCGACGGGCCTGATCGGTGACCCGAAGATGACCGGGGAGCGCACGCTCAACGAGCGGGACACGGTCGCGGGCTGGGTGGAACGCATCCGCCGGCAGATCGAGCCGCTGCTCGACTTCGACGGCTCCAACGCGGCCCGGATGGTCAACAACCTGGACTGGACCGAGCACCTCTCGGCCATCGACTTCCTGAGGGGCATCGGCAAGCACTTCCGGCTGGGGACCATGCTCGCCAAGGACACCGTCGCGCGTCGTCTCGCGAGCGACGACGGCATCTCGTTCACGGAGTTCAGCTACCAGATCCTCCAGGGCATGGACTACCTGGAGCTCTACCGCCGCCACGGCTGCGTGCTGGAGACCGGCGGCAACGACCAGTGGGGCAACCTGCTCTCCGGCGTCGAGCTGGTGCGCAAGGTCGAGGGCGCCGCCGTGCACGCGCTCACCACGCCGCTCATCACCAAGGCGGACGGGACCAAGTTCGGCAAGACGGAGTCCGGCACGGTGTGGCTCGACCCCGAGCTGACGACGCCGTACGCGTTCTACCAGTTCTGGCTCAACACCGCAGACGCCGACGTGGTCCACTACCTCAAGGTCTTCACCTTCCGATCCCGCGAGGGGCTCGTGGAGCTGGAGCAGGCGGTGGCCGAACGCCCACAGGCACGCGAAGCGCAGCGTGCCCTGGCCGAGGACGTGACGACACTCGTGCACGGTGCGGAGGCGACGGAGCGGGTGCGACGCGCCTCGCAGGCGCTGTTCGGCCGAGACGACCTGCGCGCGCTCGACGAGCAGACGCTGAGCGCGGCCGTCGCGGAGCTGCCCCGGGCGGCAGCGGTGGTGGACGAGTCCACGGTCGTCGACCTGCTGGTGGCGACCGGCCTGGAGAAGGGCCGCTCGGCCGCGCGACGGACCCTTGCCAGCGGCGGGGCCCACCTCAACAACGAGAAGGTCGTGGACGAGGAGCGCGTCCTCGCCGGCACGGACCTGCTCCCCGGTGGATACGCGCTCCTGCGCAAGGGCCGCCGTCATCTTGCCGTCGTGGCCGCGGACGGCGCCCGGTAGGCGAGATCCTCACGGGGGCCGGCCTGCTGGACCTGTGTCCGGCGGTCGGCGTCCGGCGAGGCCCCATCAGCCGGCACGTCGCTGCCACGGGCGCCAGGGGGTGAACGCAAGGCGACGCGCCAGTGAATCGTTGTGGGTGAGGTCTCAGCCGGTCGGACGCTCTGTACGGGCGGCTCCAACGTGCCTGATAGGGGGCGAATGTGCAGGTCAGCACGCTAACGTCGTGTCACGCGGCGGGCCGGCAACCAAGTTGACGTCCCCGAAACAGACACGTAATGTTCTATCTGCTGCACCGGGGAGACGCGGACACGAAGGCCAGACGGCCGACGCGGCCGATCCACGGATGCGGAACCCTGAGAACTCGAGGTCGTCGGTCATCCCCGACGGGCGGTGAGTTCCCAAGGGGCCAGCCTGGAGGATCCGGTCGGTGGCTCGCGAGAAGATGGCGCGGCTGTTGACAGACTCCACGTGGATGGCTAACTTAGAGAGGTTGCCCCGGTTCGGGCCTGGTGGTTGGTTTCGCTGGGTTTCGGGTTGGTGTGTGTCTGTTCTTTGAGAACTCAACAGTGTGCCAAGTTTTTTGATGCCATTATGGCTCTGAGCGCGTGGCTTGTGGT
>NZ_JBTSDU010000108.1:0-11064 GCF_054605595.1 Georgenia sp.
TCGTGCGGCCGAGGCGGCCACCGACGCCTGCTCCGGTGAACGTGGAGCGGAGGTTCCACGACCTGGCGTCGGTGAGCCGGGTTTCGTGCGGCCGAGGCGGCCACCGACGCCTGCTCCGGTGAACGTGGAGCGGAGGTTCCACGACCTGGCGTCGGTGAACCGGGTTTCGTGCGGCCAAGTCGGCCACGGTGACTCCGCCCCACCACTAGCGTGCGAGCCATGAGGATCTCGGTGATCGGTTGTGGCTATTTGGGTGCGGTTCACGCCGCGTGCATGGCCGAGCTGGGGCATGACGTGATCGGGATCGACGTCGACGAGGGCAAGGTCGTCCTGCTTTCGGCGGGTACGGCACCGTTTCACGAGCCGGGGTTCGACGAGGTGCTCCAGCGTCAGGTCGCCTCCGGCCGGCTGCGGTTCTCGACGGAGTTCGCCGACCTCGCCGACGCCCAGGTCCACTTCATCGCCGTCGGCACCCCGCAGGTCGCGGGCGGCGACGCCGCCGACCTGACGTATGTCGACGCCGCGGTCGACTCCCTGCTCCCGTACCTGGACCACCACCGGGACGGCCCGACCCTCGTCGTGGGGAAGTCCACCGTCCCGGTGGGCACCGCCGCCGAGCTCGCCGGGCGCATCGACCCCACCGGGGCGAGGCTGGTGTGGAACCCGGAGTTCCTGCGGGAGGGCTTCGCCGTCCAGGACACGATCTCTCCCGACCGCATCGTCTACGGCCTGCCCGGCGATGAGGGGGCGGCCCGGGCGGCGCGTGACGTGCTCGACGCCGTCTACGAGCCGCTCCTGGCCAAGGAGATCCCGCGCCTGAGTACCGACTACGCGACGGCGGAGCTGGTCAAGGTGGCCGCGAACTCCTTCCTGGCCACCAAGATCTCCTTCATCAACGCCATGGCCGAGCTGTGCGAGGCCACCGGCGCGGACGTCACCGAGCTGGCCGAGGCCATCGGCTTCGACGACCGCATCGGCAAGAAGTTCCTCCGTGCCGGTATCGGTTTCGGCGGCGGCTGCCTACCCAAGGACATCCGGGCGTTCATGGCCCGGGCCGGCGAGCTCGGCGTGGACCAGGCGCTGACGTTCCTGCGCGAGGTGGACGCCATCAACGACCGGCGCCGCGACCACGCGGTCGACCTCGCCCGCACCGCCCTCGGCGGGAGCTTCTCCGGCAAGAACGTCGCCGTGCTCGGTGCCGCGTTCAAGCCCGACAGTGACGACATGCGCAACTCCCCCGCGCTGGACATCGCCAACACCATCGCCGGCGCCGGCGCGAACGTCGTGGTCACCGACCCCGCCGCCGGGGCGCGGCTCGCCGAGCAGCGCCCGGACATGACCATCGCCGCCGACGCCTACGAGGCCGCCCGGGACGCCGACGTCGTCCTGCTCCTGACGGAGTGGAAACAGTTCCGCCGGCTCGACCCCGTGGCCCTGAAGCAGGTCGTCCGCACCCCATGGATGATCGACGGCCGCAACGCCCTCGACCCCCAGGCCTGGCGCGCCGCCGGCTGGACGTACACAGGCATCGGGCGCCCCTGACCCGACATCCGGGTGGGACGGAGGTACCAGGGCGGCGGGCGGCCCAGGCGGTGGCGGGGCGGACCGGGGAGGGGCGGCGCGAACCCGACTCTGCGGGCATAGGGTCGGAGGATCTCCCCGGGAAGGGACACCGCCATGGGCCACGAGCGCCAGATCCTCACCGAGGACCTCCTCGAGCGCATCCGCTCGCGAGCGCCGCGCTACGACGCAGAGAACTCCTTCTTCGACGAGGACCTCGCCGAGTTGAAGGACGCCGGCTACCTCACCGCCCTGGTGCCGGAATCGTTCGGCGGTGCTGGCCTGAGCCTGGCGGAGATGGCACGCGAGCAGATGCGCCTCGCCGGGGCTGCGCCCGCGACCGCGCTGGCGGTCAACATGCACCATGTGTGGGTCGGCGTCGCCAAGGCCGTCCACGAGCGGGGCGATCACTCCACGGACTTCGTCCTCGAGGAGTCCGTGGCGGGGGAACTGTTCGGCTTCGGCGTCTCCGAGGCCGGCAACGACCTCGTCCTCTTCGGCTCCGCCAGTGAGGCCCGGCCCGACGGCGAAGGTGGCTACGCCTTCCACGGCACCAAGATCTTCACGTCCCTCTCGCCCGCCTGGACGCGTCTGGGCACCTTCGGTGCGGACACCTCGGGTGCGGACGGCACCCACAACGTGTGGGGCTTCATCACCCGCGACGGCGGCGGCGTCACCGTCAAGGACGACTGGGACGTGCTCGGCATGCGCGCCTCGCAGTCCTGCTCCACGGTGCTCGACGGCGCCCACGCCCCCGCCGATCGCATCGTGCGGCGCATCCCGCCGGGGCCCACCATGGACCCGTTCATCTTCGGTGTCTTCGCCAACTTCGAGATCCTCCTCGCCGCCGTCTACACCGGTGTCGCCCGGCGCGCGATCGAGGTGGGCGTTCAGACCGTCCGCAGGCGCAAGTCGCTGAAGAACGGCGGCGCACCGTATGCGAACGACCCGGACATCCGCTGGCGCCTGGCGGACGCCGCCATCGCGCTCGACGGCGTGTACCCGCAGATCGCGCAGATCGCCGCCGACGTCGACAACCAGGTCGACCGCGGGCCGCTGTGGATGCCGCAGCTGAGCGCGGTGAAGTCGCGGGCCACCGAGGTCGCGTTGGACGTCGTCACCAAGGTCATGCGCGTGGCCGGCGGTTCCTCCTACTCCAGCGACAAGGAACTCTCCCGCCTGTACCGCGATGTCCTCGCCGGGATCTACCACCCGAGCGATGACGAGTCGGTCCACGGGGCGTGGGCGAACGTGCTGCTGGGCAAGATCGAACCCTGGCCGCCGGCGGAGTAGCTGACGTCGTCGGGCCCACCGGCGGAGCCGCCGGGGACCGTGCCGATGCCGCCCGCCACCGCGGTACCGCCCGCCACATGTCACCGATGAACGCGCGGCCCGACGGCGAGTCCTGGCGAGCCTGCGGAAGCACCGTCAGGCCGGCAGGAACCGGGCGGGTTCGTCGACGACCCGCGAGAGGATCTGGAAGGCGCCACCCGTCGTCGCGAGCGGGTCCTGCCGGGGCGTGGCGCTGACCCGGATGTGCGACCACGGGTAGGACAGGACCCGCCGCGCCAGCTCGCGCTCGATCCCGGGCCGCAGCCGATCGTGGAGCGGGGCGAGGTCACCGCCGAGGATCACGTCCTCGACGTCGAGCAGGTTGGCGGTGCTGGCGAGCGCGACGCCGAGCGCCCAGGCGGCCGTGTCGAGGGCCTCGCGGGCGGCGGCGCCGGCGGGGCCGGAGTCGGCCAGGGCGAGGAGCTCGGCCCCGCCCGCACTGTCGGGCAGGCCGGCGGCGGTGAGGACGGCGGCCTTGCCCGCGTACTGCTCCAGGCACCCGCGCGCGCCGCACCGGCACTGCCGGCCGTCGGGCACGACCGTCAGGTGGCCGATCTCGCCGGCGAAGCCGTGCCGGCCGGTGGTGACCTCGCTGTCGACGACGATCGCGGAGCCGACGCCGATCTTCGCCGAGACGTACAGGAACGTGGTCACCTCGCCCGGCCGGCCGGGCGCCGTCAGTGCGAGGGCCCGCGCCGCCGCGTTGGCGTCGTTGACGAGCAGCCGCGTGTCGCCGAGGGTCGCGAGGTCGATGTCGAGGAGCTCGAACGGCATCACGTCCTGCCAGCCCAGGTTCGGGGCGAGCAGCAGCCGGCTCGAGTTCCGGTGCACCAGGCCGGGCAGTGCGAGCGCCGTGCCGATGAGCGTGCACCCGGCGGCGCGCGCCTCGCCGACCAGCCGGACGGCCAGCTCGCCGAGGCCGCGGAGGGTGACGGCGGCGTCGGACGCGCGGAAGTTGCCCCGGACGGACTCCTGCGTGACGACGGCGCCGCTGAGGTCGATCACCTGCCCGAGCATCTGGTCGACGTTGACCTCCAGGCCGAGCCCGACGAACGTGCGGGCCGCCGGGACGAGCGGCACCGCGGGGCGTCCGCGGCCCCCCGCGAGCACCGGCTCGAGCTCGCTGACGATGCCGGCCGCGATCAGGTCCTCCACCAACCGGGACACGGTCGAGCGGGTCATGCCCGTGGCGCCCGCGAGCTCGGCGCGGGAGACGGGGACGGCGCTCGCGAAGAGCGTGCGGGTGAGCAGGGCGAGGTTGTGGGCCCGCAGGTCCGCCTGGCTCGCGCTCACGCGTGCTGTCGGCCCGAGGTCGATGCTCATCGGGCTTGACCCTACCGCCCCGGACAGTTTAGTTTCAAGTAACAACAAAGTGTTCGAGAAGGAGACCCTCATGGTGCGCAAGCCCACCCCCGAAGACCATTTCTCGTTCGGGCTCTGGACCGTCGGCTGGACCGCACGTGACCAGTTCGGCGAGGCCAGCCGCCCGGCGCTCGACCCGTGGGAGTACGCCACGAAGCTCGCCGAGCTGGGCGCCTGGGGCGTCACGTTCCACGACGACGACGTCGTCCCGTTCGGTTCCGACGACGCCACGCGCGAGCAGATCCTGACCACCTTCAAGAAGGCCGTGGACGACGCCGGCCTCGTCGTCGAGATGGTCACCACGAACACCTTCGGCCACCCCGTCTTCAAGGACGGCGCCTTCACCTCCAACGACCGTTCCGTGCGCCGCTTCGCGCTGCGCAAGATCCTGCGCAACGTCGACCTCGCCGCCGAGCTCGGCGCCGAGACCTTCGTCATGTGGGGCGGGCGCGAGGGCAGCGAGTACGACGGCGCCAAGGACGTCAACGCCGCCCTGGACCGCTACCGCGAGGGCATCGACTCCGTCGCCGGCTACATCAAGGACAAGGGCTACGGCCTGCGCATCGCCCTGGAGCCCAAGCCGAACGAACCCCGCGGCGACATCCTCCTGCCCACCGTCGGCCACGCGCTCGGCTTCATCGCCCAGCTCGAGAACGGCGACATCGTCGGCCTCAACCCCGAGACCGGGCACGAGCAGATGGCCGGGCTGAACTACACCCACGGCCTGGCCCAGGCGCTGTGGTCGGGCAAGCTCTTCCACATCGACCTCAACGGCCAGCGGTCCATCAAGTTCGACCAGGACCTCGTCTTCGGCCACGGCGACCTGCTCTCCGCGTTCTTCACCGTCGACCTCATCGAGAACGGCTTCCCCGGTGCCGGTGCCGAGGGCCCGATGTACACCGGCCCGCGCCACTTCGACTACAAGCCCTCCCGGACCGAGGGCTTCGAGGGCGTGTGGGACTCGGCGCGCGCGAACATGGACATGTACCTCATGCTCGCCGAGAAGGCGAAGGCCTACCGGGCCGACCCCGAGGTCCGGGCCGCGTTCGAGGCCGCCGGCGTGCTCGAGCTCTCCCGGCCGACGCTCGCCCCGGGCGAGACCCTCGCGGACCTCCTCGCGGACCGTTCCGCCTTCGAGGACTTCGACGCCGACGCCGCCGCCGAGCGCAACTTCGGCTTCGTGCACCTCAACCAGCTCGCCATCGCCCACCTCATCGGCTGAGAAGGAAGCACCGGGTTCATGACCGAGCAGCTCGTCGCAGGGATCGACTCCTCCACCCAGTCCTGCAAGGTCGTGGTGCGTGACGCCGCGACCGGGGCGCTGCGTCGGTACGGCCAGGCGCCGCACCCGGACGGCACCGAGGTGGACCCGGCGGCCTGGTGGGACGCCCTCCAGGCCGCGGTGGCCCAGGCCGGCGGGCTCGACGACGTCGCCGCCCTCGCCGTCGGGGGCCAGCAGCACGGGCTGGTGGCCCTCGACGGCGATGGCGAGGTGATCCGCCCCGCGCTGCTGTGGCACGACACCCGCAGCGCGGGGGCGGCCGCCGACCTCGTCGCCGACCTCGGTCGCCGCGCCGGGTCGGGGCCCGGCGACGGCCCGGCGGCGTGGGCGCGGGCGACGGGCTCCGTGCCGGTCGCGTCCCTGACGGTGACGAAGCTGCGCTGGCTGGCCGACCACGAGCCCGACAACGCGGCGCGCATCGCCGCCGTCGCGCTCCCGCACGACTGGCTCACCTGGAAGCTGGGCGGGGCCGCAGGCCTCGACGCCCTCGTCACCGACCGCTCCGACGCCTCCGGCACCGGGTACTTCGACACCGCCCGCGGCGTCTACCGGCGCGACCTGCTCGCGCTCGCCCTGCGCCGAGACGACGTCGAGGACATCGTGCTGCCGCGCGTGCTCGGCCCCGCCGAGCGCGCCGGCACCGGCGCGGCCGCTGCCGGCCTCGGGCACCTGGTCCTCGGGCCCGGCGCCGGGGACAACGCCGCGGCCGCGCTAGGGCTGGGCATGACCCGCGGCGACGTCGCGCTCTCGATCGGGACGTCCGGTGTCGTCTCCGCCGTCTCGGCGAGGCCGCTCGCGGACCCCACCGGGCTGGTCGCCGGCTTCGCCGACGCCACCGGCGCGTTCCTCCCCCTCGCCGTGACGCTGAACGGCTCCCGCGTGCTCGACGCCGCCGCTCGCCTCCTCGGCGTGGACCACGCCGGCCTGTCCGAGCTGGCGCTCGCCGCCCCGGCGGGCGCCAGCGGCCTCACCCTCGTGCCCTACCTGGCGGGCGAACGCACCCCCAACCTCCCCGGCGCCACCGGCTCGCTCCTCGGGCTCACCCTCGCCACCGCGACGCCGCAGCACCTCGCCCGGGCCGCCGTCGAGGGCCTGCTGTGCGGACTCGCCGACGGCCTCGACGCCGTCCGCGCCCAGGGCGTGCCCGTGGCGCGCGTGCGCCTCATCGGGGGAGCGGCCCGCTCCGCGGCCGTGCGGCGCATCGCCCCCGCCGTCCTCGGGCTCGACGTGCAGGTGCCCGAGCCGGGCGAGTACGTGGCCGACGGCGCCGCCCGCCAGGCCGCGTGGGTCCTCGCGGGTTCGGCCGAGCCGCCCACCTGGACTGCCACGACCACCCGCACCTACACGGCCGACCCGACGCCGCAGGTGCGCGAACGCTACGCCGGGCGACGCCACCTCGTCGCCGAGCGGGAGGGCTGACGCCGACGTTCCGCGCCGGAGAACAGCGAGCGCGGCGGGCCGCGGGCCCCTACGGGCGGTCGGCGGACTTCCCCGGCACGTTCACGAAGAGCTGTGGGGCCGTCCTGGTGAAGCGGCTCCCTACGGGCGGTCGGCGAACTTCTCCAGCAGTCCGGAGTCCCCCGAGACGATGAGGACGTCCTCGGCGCCGATGCGCGTCTCCCCGGTGGCGTACTCGAACGGCTCGCCGGGCGGCTTCACGCCGATGACCGTGACGCCGTAGCGCTCGTGGACCTTGCTCTCGCCGACCGTGAACCCCTGGGTCTCGCGCGGCGGCCGCATCTTCACGATGGTGAAGCCGTCCTCCATGTCGATGTAGTCGAGCATGCGGCCGGAGACCATGTGCGCCACCCGCTGGCCGGCGTCGTGCTCGGGGTAGACGACGTGGTGCGCGCCGATGCGGCGCAGGATCCGGCCGTGCTCGGCGCTGACGGCCTTGGCCCAGATCTGCGGCATGCCCAGGTCCACGAGGTTGGCGGTGATGAGCACCGAGGACTCGAGGTAGGAACCCACTCCCACCACGGCGACGCGGAAGTCCTCCGCGCCGAGCTGGGCCAGCGCCTCCGCGTTGGTCGCATCCGCCTCCACCAGCGGCAGGCGGCTCGACCACTGCTGGACGAGGTCCGGGTTCCGCTCGACGGCGAGCACCTCCCGGCCGAGCCGTTCCAGGGTGGCGGCGAGCGCCGAGCCGAACCGGCCGAGGCCGATCACCAGCACGCCGGCGTCCCGCGAGCTTTCCTTTGCCATCACTGCTCCTTGCCCGGCCCGGGCGGGCCTCGGGTCGATCGTGCCACGTGCGGTGCGCCGGGCACGCGGGCCGGCGGGCCTCAGCCGACGATGGGCCGCTCGTTGGGCATGCGGATGACGCGACGCCGCTGCCGCAGAGCGAGCGCGGCGGCCACCGTCATCGTGCCGGTCCGCCCCGCGTACATGAGGGCGACCAGGACGTACTTCCCGCCGTCGGGCAGGCCCGGGGTGATGCCGGTGGACAGTCCGCTCGTGGCGAACGCGGAGATCACCTCGAAGAGGATCACGTCCAACGACAGATCCGTGATCATGAGCAGCAGCATCGTGGCGACCCCGACCAGCGTGGCTCCGATGAACGCCACCGAGACGGCGAGGCGGACCGTGGACGAGCCGATGCGCCGTCCGTAGGCCTCGATGTCCCGGTCGCCGCGCGCCTCGGCCACGATGGCGAGGACGAGCACGGCGAGCGTGGACACCTTGATGCCGCCCGCCGTCGAGGCGGAGCCGCCGCCGACGAACATGAGCGCGTCCCCCAGGAACCACGTCGCCTCGCGCATCGAACCGATGTCCACGGTCGCCAGCCCGGACGAGCGTGGCGTGGTGCCCTGGACGAGGCTCGCCAGGATCTTCTCGTCCAGGGCGAGGGGCCCGAACGTGTCCGGGTTCGTCCACTCGAAGAGCGCGACGAAGATCGTCGCCGCCAGCAGCAGCACGGCAGAGGTGACGATCGTGAGCTTGCTGTGCAACGACCAACGGCGCGGTGTGCGCCAGCGTCGGCCGACATCGAGGATCACCGGGAAGCCGATCGCTCCGATGAACGTCCCGACGACGATGGGCACCCCCAGCCACCAGTCGCCGACGAACTGCCCGAGGCCGCCGTCGACGATGACGAAGCCGGCGTTGTTGAAGATGCTCAGCGCCATGAAGAGCCCGTGCCACAACGCCTGGCCGAAGGACTCGCCCAGCGAGAGGAACCTCGGGGTGAGGATCACCGTCAGCACACCCTCGATCGCCAGGGAGGCGACGATCACGGCGCGGACCAGCGAGCCGACCTCGCCGAGCCGGGCCGTCTTGGTCTCCGACGCCGCGAGCATGCGCTGCGTCAGGCCGATGCGGCGGGAGACGGCCAGGCCGAGGATCGACGCCAGCGTCATCACGCCCAACCCGCCGATCTTGATCCCGACGAGGATGACCGCCTGGCCGAAGCCGGACCAGTAGGTGGCGGTGTCCACGGTGACGAGGCCGGTCACGCACACCGCGGAGGTCGCGGTGAAGAGGGCGTCGACGAACGGGGCGCGCTCGCCGGATGCCGTCGCGGCGGGCAGCGAGAGCAGGATGGTCTCGATGGCGATGATCGTGGCGAACACGAGCAGCGCCAGGCGGGCGGGGGAGGTGCGGGCGACGGAGTCGATCCAGTCCCGCAGGCCCAGGAGCGCACCGCGGAGGGACACCGCCACCGTTCGACCCCTTCTCATCCGGGTGGCCCGCGGACGCGGGCCCGGACCACTCTGGCACAGCGGCGCCCCGATGGCCGTGCGGGAGGTCGCGTGGCGCCCGTGCGGTGCGTGCGCGTGCGGTCCGCCCGCTACGGTGACCTCCATGGTTGCTGACGCCCTGCTGGTGTGGTCCGACGACCTGGTCAGCTATGACTTCGGCGCGGGGCACCCCATGGCGCCGGTGCGCCTCCAGCTCACCCGTCGCCTGCTCGCGGACCTCGGCGTCCTGGACGGTCTGCCCGTGGTGCCGGCGCCCGTCGCCACCGACGAGGACCTGCTCCGGATCCACACCCCGGAGCTCGTCGCCGCCGTCAAGGCCGCGCAGCGGGACGGGCGGGCGAACCCGACGCACGGGCTCGGTGATGCGGACAACCCGGTCTTCGGCCAGCTCCACACCGCGTCCGCGCGCATCGTGGGCTCCACACTCACCGCGGCGCAGGCGGTGTGGGAGGGCACCGCGGCCCGGGCGGTCAGCCTCGCCGGCGGGATGCACCACGCGATGGCGAACCGGGCCTCCGGCTTCTGCGTCTACAACGACCTCGCGGTGGCGATCGCGTGGCTGGTGGACCAGGGGGCGCACGTGGCGTACGTCGACCTGGACGCCCACCACGGCGACGGCGTCGAGCGCGCGTTCTGGGACGACGATCGCGTCCTGACCATCTCGATCCACCAGCACCCCGGCAGCCTGTTCCCCGGGACCGGCTACCCCCAGGACGTCGGCGCGCAGAGCGCGCGCGGGTACGCCGCGAACGTGGCGCTGCCGATCGGGACGGCGGACGCGGCCTGGCTCCGCGCCGTCGAGGCGGTGGTCGCTCCGCTCGTCGCCGCGCACGCCCCCGACATCCTGGTGAGCCAGCACGGCTGCGACTGCCACGGCGCGGACCCCCTCGCCCAGCTCGACGTCTCCGTGGACGCGCAGCGGGCCGCCGTCCTGATGCTCGAGAGCCTGGTCGAGGAGCACGCCGGGGGCCGGTGGGTCGCCTCGGGAGGTGGCGGCTACGAGGTCATCGGCACCGTGCCCAGGGCCTGGTCGCACCTCGTGGCGGCCGTCGCGGGCCGGGCGATCGACCCGTCGACCCCCGTACCCGAGCCGTGGCGGGAGTGGGTCCACGAGCTCACCGACGCGACGCCGCCGCGGACCATGAGCGACGGGCGGGACGGCGCGTTCGCGCGCTTCTCGGACGGCTTCAACCCCGACGACGAGGTCGACCGGGCCATCATGGCCACCCGCCGGGCAGTCTTCCCGTGGCACGGTCTCGACCCGATGATGGACTGATCTTGGCCGTTCCATTTCGCGACCAGGCGGTTTACCCCTATATTTCGAACTGAAGACGGTCGCCACGACGAGCGCCGCAGGAGAACGGGTGGACATGACCGAGCATCAGGGGGCGCCGAAGTTCCTGACCGTCGCCGAGGTCGCCGAACTCATGCGGGTGTCCAAGATGACGGTGTACCGGCTGGTGCACGCCGGCGAGATGCCCGCCGTGCGGATGGGCCGGTCCTTCCGCGTTCCGCAGGCCGCTGTGGAGAATCTCATCGCCGAAGGTCTGGGCGACTGGGGTCAGCAGTCGGCCGGGAGTCACTGAGCGGGTAGAATCTCCTTTTGTTCTGCGCGCAGCCGGCTGCTGCGCGCTCTTCGTCTCGAATGCAGTGAGAGGGGTCCCTATGGGCTCGGTCATCAAGAAGCGCCGCAAGCGCATGTCCAAGAAGAAGCACCGCAAGCTGCTTCGCAAGACCCGTCACCAGCGTCGCAACAAGAAGTGACGCACCCGGCGCTCCTCGCGCCGTGACCACAGGCCCGGCCGGGTGCCGGGCCTGCGTCGTTCC
>NZ_JBTSDU010000109.1:0-10991 GCF_054605595.1 Georgenia sp.
CGCTGCCTCCGTCGCGGTCTCGGCAGCGTCGGTGCGGGTCGCCCCCGCCTCGGGGGCGTCGTCGGCGGCGGCGCAGGCGGCCAGTGCCAGGACGGGGACCAGGGCGAACGCCCCGACGGCGCGGGGCCACCGCGCCGGCAACGCCGTGCCGGTGGCACGGAGGCGGGACATCAGGACCTCGCCGGCGGGGTCTCGATGATCACGGTCGTCGCCTTGACGACGGCGGTTGCCAGGGAGCCGGGCTCGAGGCCGAGCTCACGGGCGGCCTCGCTGCTGATGAGCGAGACCACGCGGTAGGGGCCGCACTGCAGCTCGACCTGGGCCATGACGCCGTCCGCGACGACCCGTGTCACCAGCCCCGTGAAGCGGTTGCGGGCGGAGCGGTGCACGGAGTCGTCCCCGGCCGGGGTGGCGGCAGCGGCCTGGTCGACGGCGGTCCGGGCGAGCTCGGCACCGTCGACGACCTTGCGACCCGCATCGTCGACGGCGACCGACAGGCGGCCGTCGTCGATCCAGCGGCGGACGGTGTCGTCGCTGACGCCGAGCAGGTCGGCGGCTTGACTGACTCGATAGCTCGGCACGCGGGCCAGCATAGTCCCGCAGGTGCGGAAGCGATCGTTATTTAGATCCGCGGGTACGGAGACAGGGAGCGGGCGGGGTCGCGGCGCCCGTGCAGACCCAGCACGGCTGATCCAGACGGACCGCAACGGCACGCACGACCGGCCACGGTGCAGCTCACCGTGGCGGCGGCCCCGGCTGTGACGTCGACGTTCTCGAGGAGGACCGCAACGGCACGCACGACCGGCCACGGTGCAGCTCACCGTGGCGGCGGCCCCGGGCGCTGCGGCGCAGGCTGATCGTATGGCGCGGTGGGCCGTGCGTGCCGCGCCGAAGAGCGAGGTCCACACCGCGAGCACGCCGCTGCACCTGGCGTCATCGTGCCCGGTGTTCCTCGCCCGGACGGAGGACGACGTCGACCCGGACCGGGGAGGTCGTGGACCGTGCCCGGGTCGAGCCGCGCGCGCTCGCGCAGACCCGGCGGCAGCAGGCGGCCCGGCTCGCCCGACAGTGACGCTGAAAGGTGTGACGTAGACAACGTCTCGACCTGGAATAGTTCAACTCTAAACTGCCTTGACAGTGAGGTCAGTCTGACCCACCGAAAGGTTCACCCATGGAAATCGGCCTCCTCCTCGTCCGCGTCGTCATCGGCGCTCTGATGGTCGGCCACGGCGCCCAGAAGCTGTTCGGCTCGTTCGGCGGCCCCGGCGTCGCCGGCACCGGCGGCTGGTTCGACTCGGTCGGTTTCCGTCCGGGGAAGGCGATGGCCGTCGTCGCCGGCCTCTCTGAGTTGGGCGGTGGTCTCCTGCTCGCGCTCGGCCTGCTCACCCCGCTCGCCTCGGCCGCGATCATCGGCACCATGGTCGTCGCCGCGTCCACCCACACGGCCAGCGGCCTGTGGGGCGCCAACGGCGGCTACGAGCTGCCGCTGGTCTTCACCGTCGTCGCTGCCTCCGTCGCCCTCACCGGTCCGGGGGCGTACTCCCTCGACTCCGCACTCGGGCTCGAGTCCACCACGGCCGTCGGGTTCGGTGCGATCGTCCTCGGGGTCGTCGCCGCCGTCGTGGTGGCCGCTCGCGCCAAGGCGGCCGTACGGCCCGAGGTCGCTCCCGCCTGAGCAGGCTCGCCGACGCGACGCCGCTCCCGCCTGAGCAGGCTCGCCGACGCGACGCCGCTCCCGCCTGAGCAGGCTCGCCGACGCGACGCCGAAGGGCCCGCCCGTGATGGGCGGGCCCTTCGGCGTTCGAACGTCCGGCCCGCTCGGGGCGAGGGCGTTCAGCCGGTCGTCCCAGGCCGCGCAGGTTCCGGGGGAGGAACGGACGTGCTTCAGTGCTTGGTACTCGTGGGACGACGGCGCGTGGGCGGCGCCGTCGTCGGCTCCCAGCCGCGGCGCGGGGCCCGCGATCCCGAGGTCGCTCGCTCGTCACGCGAGCGGTAGACGATGTACGGCCGCGTGGAGTACTGCACCGGCGCGGAGAACGCGTGCACGAGCCGGGTGAACGGCCACGCCATGAACAGCAGGAACGCCGCGGTGATGTGCAGCTTGAACTGGACCGGCACGTCCGTCATGAGCTCGACCTGGGGGTCGAGGTAGAACAGCGAACGCAGCCACGGCGAGATCGTCTCGCGGTAGTCGTAGCCCTCCCCGCCGCCGAATATCTGGGTCTGCACGGTGGCCCACATGCCGAGCACGATCGGCAGCATGAGCAGCACGAACATGAGTTTGTCGACCCTGGTCGTGGCCAGGAACACCGGGCCGGTCACCCGCCGCCGGTAGATCAGCAGCGCCAGGCCGACGATCGTCGCCAGGCCCGCGATCCCACCCATGTAGGTCGCGCCGAGGTGGTACAAGGTCTGGCCGACGCCCACCGCCTCCGTCCACGACTTCGGGACGAGCAGCCCCACGAAGTGGCCGGCGGCGACGAAGAGAATGCCGAAGTGGAACATCGGGGAGGCCCACCGCAGCAACCGCTTCTCGTACAGCTGGGAGGACCGGGTCGTCCAGCCGAACTTGTCGTAGCGGTAGCGCCAGATCGATCCCACGACGAACACCGCCATCGCGACATACGGGAACACCACCCAGGCAAGGACGCTGCCGGCGCTCATGACGTGACCTCCGCGTTCGCGCCCCCGGCGGGGGCAAAGGGTTCCAGCGGGCCGAGGGCGTTCAGCCCGACCATCTCGGTGGGCGGGCCGGCCGTGATCAGACGCAGCAGCCGGTCCTCGACCTCCGCGCTCGGTTTCGGCAGCGCCAGGGACACTGCCTCCACCACCCCGGTCCAGGGGCTGTCCATCTGCGTCAGCGCCGAGCGGAGCACCTCGATGCCCTCGCGGTGCGCGGCCAGCAGCGCGGTGCCGATCTCGGCGTCGCCGACGGCGGTGAACTCCAGCACGACGGGCAGGAAGTCGGGCAGCTCGTTGCGCTGCATCTCCCACCCGCCCGCGCGGTAGGCCTCGACGAACCGGACCAGTGCGCTACCGCGCCGGCGGGTGTCGCCGGTGAGGAAGTAGGACAAGTACATCGAGCACTTGCGCTTGAGGTCGAAGGTGTCGACGTACGCGTGCTCCAGAGCCTGCGGTCCGACCGCGTTCGCGTGGTCGACGAACGCGGTGAGCCGGCCGGCGATGGGGGCGGGCAGCCCCGCCACGCCCTCGAGCACCGTCGGCAGCGCCGCCCAGCGCTCGGGCGTGGGGTAGTCGAGCAGCACCGCCGCCGCCATGGCGGTGAGCGCCCGCTCGTGAGCGGTGACCGGCACGGGCCGCAGCGGTGCCAGGGCGGGGGCGGTGACGAAGGCGGTCATCGCGGACCGCCGTCGGGCGCGGTGCCGACCCCGGTCGTGCCGTTCCCTGGCGGCTCGTCGCCCGGGCCCTCACCGAGCCGGGCGGCGTTGTCCGTGCCGCCCGCGTCCGGCCCCGGGTCCCCGCCCGGGTGCGGGTCGTTCAGCGCGGTCCCGGCCGCGGCGGCCGGCTCCATGGTGGCGGTCGCCGTCGTCGAGCCGGTCGGGAACAGGCCCTGCGTGGTGCCGCGCCCGTCCCAGTTCAACAGGTTGACGCGCCCCGTCCCGCTGGGCCGGTTGGGCGAGTCGGAGGTCTGGCGTTCCTTGAGGGCGTGGAACGTCTCCACGCTCGCCGGCTCCGGGAAGCCGGAGGAGGTGCCGAACGGCCCGGAGCCGCCCATGCCGGGCCCGCCCTCGAAGTCGAGGGAACAGGCCATCTCCTCCAGGCCACGGGCCGTCTCGGCGTGCGCAGTGGGGATGACGTAGCGGTCCTCGTACTTCGCGATCGCCAGCAGCTCGTACATCTCCTGCACCGCGGTGCCCGTCATGCCGACGGCGTTCGCGATGCCCTCGTCGCCGTCGTCGCCCATGTGGATGTCCCGCATGTACGAACGCATGGCGGCGAGCCGGCGCAGCACCTTCTCCACCGGGGCGGTGTCGCCCGCGCTGAACAGCTCGGCGAGGTACTCCAGCGGGATACGCATGGTCGAGATGGCGGTGAGGAGCGTCTTGGCGTCCTCGCCATCATTGCCGGAGGAGGTCACGACGTCGACCACCGGGCTGAGCGGCGGGATGTACCAGACCATCGGCAGCGTCCGGTACTCCGGGTGCAGCGGCAGCGCGACCTCGAACTGGCTGATGAGCTTCCAGATCGGGCTGGCCTGCGCGGCGTCGATCCAGTCCTTGGCGATGCCGTCGCGCTCGGCGGCCGCGATGACGTCCGGGTCGAAGGGGTCCAGGAACACCGACCGCTGCGCGGCCAGCAGGTCCTTCTCGTCCTCGACGGCGGCGGCCTCACTGACCCGGTCGGCGTCGTACAGGACGAGGCCCAGGTAGCGCAGCCGGCCCACGCACGTCTCCGAGCACACGGTGGGCAGCCCCACCTCGATGCGCGGGTAGCACAGCGTGCACTTCTCGGCCTTGCCGGTCTTGTGGTTGAAGTAGACCTTCTTGTACGGGCAGCCGGTGATGCACATGCGCCAGCCGCGGCACTGGTCCTGGTCCACCAGGACGATGCCGTCCTCGGCCCGCTTGTACATCGCACCGGAGGGGCACGAGGCCACGCAGGACGGGTTGAGGCAGTGCTCGCAGATGCGTGGCAGGTAGAACATGAAGGTCTGCTCGAACTCCATGGCCACGTGCTCGCTCATGTGCTTGAGGATCGGGTCCTGCACGGCGATCTCCTGCGAGCCACCGAGGTCGTCGTCCCAGTTCGCCGACCACTCGATCTTCGTGTTCTCACCCGTCAGCAGCGACTTCGGCCGCGCCACGGGCGTGTACCGGGAGTTCGCCGGGGCGGAGAGGAGCATGTCGTACTCGTACGTCCAGGGCTCGTAGTAGTCCTGGATCGTCGGCATCTTCGGGTTGGAGAAGATCGTCGCGAGCTTCTTCGCCCGGCCGCCAGCCCGGAGCTTGAGCTTGCCCCGCTTGGTGCGGACCCAGCCGCCCTCCCACTTGTCCTGGTCCTCATAGCCGCGGGGGTAACCCAGCCCCGGCCGGGTCTCGACGTTGTTGAACCACACGTACTCGGTGCCGGTGCGGTTCGTCCAGGCCTGCTTGCACGTCACCGAGCAGGTGTGGCAGCCGATGCACTTGTCGAGGTTCATCACCATCGACATCTGAGCCATGACCTTCATGCGTCACGCTCCCCCTTCGCTCGTGCCTCGCTGCGGAGTTCGCCGTCGTTCATGCGTCACGCTCCCCCTTCGCTCGTGCCTCGCTGCGGAGTTCGCCGTTCCTTCATCAGTACTGCACCTCCTGGCTGCGACGGCGGATGACCGTCACCTCGTCACGCTGGTTCCCGGTCGGCCCGATGTAGTTGAACGCGTAGGAGAGCTGCGCGTACCCGCCGACGAGGTGGCTCGGCTTCAGGAGCACCCTGGTCAGGGAGTTGTGGATGCCGCCGCGCTGGCCGGACGTCTCCGCCCGTGGCACGTCGACCGTGCGGTCGGTGGCGTGGTGCATGTACACCGTGCCCTCCGGCATGCGGTGGGAGACGACGGCGCGCGCCACCACGACACCGTTGCGGTTGTACGACTCGATCCACTCGTTGTCCTTCACGCCGATCTTCGCGGCGTCCTGCGGCGACATCCAGATGTTCGGGCCACCCCGGGAGAGGGAGAGCATGAACAGGTTGTCCTGGTACTCGGAGTGGATGGACCACTTCGAGTGCGGGGTGAGGTAGCGCACCGCCACCTCCGCGTAGCCCTCGGAGCCAGGGGCCCCGGTGGGGGCCATGGAGCCGGGGATCGCGTCGCCGTAGAGGCGGTGCATGTCCAACGGGGGCCTGAAGACCGGCAGGTTCTCCCCGATCTCGCTCATCCAGTCGTGGTCGAGGAAGAAGTGCTGGCGCCCGGTCAGGGTGTGCCACGGCTTGAGCCGCTCGACGTTGATGACGAACGCCGAGTACCGCCGTCCCCCGTGCTCCGAGCCGGACCACTCCGGGGAGGTGATGACCGCCTGCGGCCGGGCCTGGGTGTCCGTGAACGTGATCCGGTTGCCCTCGTGGTCGCGCGAGAGGTCCGCCAGCTCCGTGCCTGTGCGCTTCTCGAGGTTCTCGAAGCCCTGTGTGGCGAGCCGGCCGTTGGTGGTGCCGGAGAACGCCAGGATCATCTCGCAGGCCTTGACGTCCTTGTCCAGCAGCGGGCGTCCGGCGGCGACGCCGGTGGTGGCGACCCCGTTCTTCTCGCCCAGCTCCCGGACCTCGACGCTCGGGTCGAACACCACGCCCTTGGTGGCCATGCCGACCTTGTCCGGCAGCGGTCCGAGGGCGTTGAACTTCTCCCCGATGCGCCGGTAGTCCCGCTCGATGACGATCAGCTTCGGCATCGTCACCCCGGGGGTGGGTGGCAGCTCGTCCATCGCCGCGACCGCACCGTGCGGGGTGGCCAGCTCGTCAGGGGTGTCGTGGGCGAGCGGAGCGGCGATGACGTCGCGGTGCACGCCCAGGTGCCCCTCGGCGAGCTCGCTGACCTTCGCGGCCAGCCCCTGGAAGATCGTGAAGTCGGTGCGCGTCTCCCACGGCGGGTTGATCGCCGGGGTGAACGCGTGCACGAACGGGTGCATGTCCGTGCTGGAGAGATCGAACTTCTCGTACCAGGTCGCGGCCGGGAGCACGACGTCGGAGAACAACGTGGTCGACGTCATCCGGAAGTCGATGGTCGTGAGCAGGTCGACCTTGCCCTCGGGGGCCTGGTCGCGCCAGACGATGTCCCGCGGGCGCCGCTCGGGCTCGGCCTCGCTGGCCCGCACGGCGGCCTCGGCGCCGAGCAGGTGCTTGAGGAAGTACTCCCCGCCCTTGGCCGAGGAGCCAAGGATGTTGGAGCGCCACACGGTGAGCACCCGGGGGAAGTTCTCCGGGGCGTCCGGGTCCTCGACGGCGTAGCGCAGGTTCCCCGCGGCGAGCTCGTCGATGATGTGCTGCGGGACCTCCTTGCCGGCCTGCGCCGCCTCCTGGGTGATCAGCAGCGGGTTCTTGTTGAAGGTGGGGAAGCTCGGGGTCCAGCCCCGCTTGACGGCCTCGACGAGGGTGTCCGCCGTCGTCCGGCCGGCGAACGCGCCCTTGGCGAGCGGGGACGCGAGCGTGTCGGCCGGGAGCCCGTCGTAGCGCCACTGGTCGGTGGCCAGGTACCAGAACGACGTCGCCGTCATCTGGCGGGCGGGGCGCTGCCAGTCCAGCGCGAAGGCGTACTGCTGGAAGCCGGTGAGCGGCCGGACCTTCTCCTGCCCCACGTAGTGCGCCCAGCCGCCGCCGTTGACGCCCTGGCAGCCCGTCATGGTGGTCAGCGCGATCATGGTCCGGTAGATGGTGTCGGCGTGGAAGTAGTGGTTGACGCCGGCGCCCATGATGATCATCGAGCGGCCCTCGGAGCGGATGGCGTTGCGGGCGAACTCGCGGCCGATCCGGATCGCGGCGTTGGCCGGCACCCCGGTGAGCTCGGCCTGCCAGGCGGGTGTGCCCGGCGCCTCGGCGTCCTCGTAGCTGGACGGCCACGTGCCGGGCAGGCCCTCGCGGGCGACGCCGTACCGGGCCAGCAGCAGGTCGTACACGGTGGTGACCAGCCGGCCGCCCACGCGCCGGGCCGGGACCCCGCGGCGTACGACGCCGGCGCCGCCGGTGTGCGCGCCCGCCTCGCCCGACTCCGCCGTCGGGGCGATGTCGAAGCGTGGCAGGTCCACGGCCACGGCCTCGGAGCCCGGCAGGTCCGCCAGGGTGAGCGTCGGGTCGACGTCACCGAGGTCGAGGTTCCACTTCCCGGCGCCCTCGGGCCCGAACCGGTCGCCGAGGGTGCCGTTGGGGACCACGGGGGTGCCGTCGGCGTCGAGCAGGACCGTGCGGAACGCCGGGTACTCGCCCGCCGCGAGGTGTGGGGCCTCGTCGGCGAGGTCGGCGGCGGTGAGGAACTTGCCCGGCACGTACGCGCCGTCGCGCTCCTCGAGGCCGACGAGGAACGGGGAGTCGGTGTAGCGCTTCATGTACTCCAGGAAGCGCGGGGTGCGCTCGCGGACGTGGAACTCGCTGAGGATCACGTGCCCCATGGCGAGCGCGAGGGCGCCGTCGGTGCCGGGGTGGACGGCCAGCCACTCGTCGGCGAACTTGGTGTTGTCGGCGTAGTCGGGGGAGATCGCGACGACCTTGGTGCCGTGGTAGCGCCCCTCGGTCATGAAGTGGGCGTCGGGGGTGCGGGTCACCGGGATGTTCGAGCCCCACATGATGAGGTAGCCGGCGTTGAACCAGTCCGCGGACTCCGGCACATCGGTCTGGTCGCCCCAGATCTGCGGTGACGCCATCGGCAGGTCCGCGTACCAGTCGTAGAAGGACAGCATCTCCCCGCCCATGAGGGAGTAGAACCGGGAGCCGGCGCCGTAGGAGACCTGTGACATCGCCGGGATCGGGGTGAAGCCCGCCAGCCGGTCGGGGCCGTACTGCTGTGTGGTGTAGACGTGCGCGGCGGCGACGAGTTCCTCGACCTCGTCCCAGGTGGTGCGCACCAGGCCGCCCTTGCCGCGGGCCGCCTTGTACTGCTTGGACCGGACCGGATCCTCGACGATGTCGGCCCAGGCCTCGACCGGGTCGCCGAGCCGCTGCTTGGCCTCGCGGTAGAGGTTGAGCAGCTGCGCCCGCACGTACGGGTAGCGCACCCGGGTGGGGGAGTAGGTGTACCAGGAGAACGCGGCACCGCGCGGGCAGCCGCGGGGCTCGTACTCGGGGGAGTGCGGACCGACGGAGGGGTAGTCGGTCTGCTGCGACTCCCACGTGATGATGCCGTCCTTGACGTACACCTTCCACGAGCAGGAGCCGGTGCAGTTCACGCCGTGCGTGGAGCGGACGACCTTGTCGTGGCTCCACCGGTCGCGGTAGAACGCATCCCCCTCGCGGCCGCCCTCGAGGAAGATCTGGCGCAGGTCCGGCGACGCCTCGCCGCGCCGCAGGAAGGTGCCCAGCTTGAGCAGGGCGTCCCCGGCGGAGCTCTCACGGTCGGTGGTGCGCGACGTGGTGGCCGTCATCTCTTCTGTCCTTCCGAGCGGGTGGTGCGGGCCGGGCGGTTGGTGCGGGCTGAGCGGGTGGTGCGGGCCGGGCGGGTGGTGCGGGCCGGGCGGTTGGTGCGGGCCGGGCGGTTGGTGCGGGCCGGGCGGTTGGTGCGGGCTGAGCGGTTGGTGCGGGCCGGGCTGGTGTCAGGCCGCGCGTGAGACGCGGCGGACCGGCCACCACGTGAAGGCTGCGACGGCGAGGGCGGTTGCGGCGAGCAGGACGAGACCGAGCGTGTAGGTGCCCTGCTGGGTGTAGACGGCGCCCATCACCAGCGGCGGAAAGAACCCACCGAGCCCGCCTGCGGCGCCGACGATGCCGGTCACGGAGCCGACCTTGTCCGCCGGGGCGACCCTGGCGACGAGGGCGAAGCAGGCTCCGGAGGCGGAGCCGAGCATGGCGGCCAGGGTGAGGAACGCGACCGTGCCGGCGGGGAGCAGCTCGAGCTCGGCCGCAGCGAGCAGGGCCGCGAGGGCGGTGACGACGAAGTTGACCACCAGCACGGGCACGGGGTGGAACTTGTCGGAGAGCCATCCCCCGATCGGACGGGCGACGACGGCCAGGACGACGAAGCCGGCGGTGCGCAGCGCGGCATCCGCGCGGGTGAGGTCGTAGGCGTTGACGAGGTAGGTGGGCAGGTAGACGGAGAACGCCACGAATCCGCCGAAACCGAGCGCGTAGATGAGCGACAGCTGACCGGTGACCGGGATCTTCAGCGTCTGCCAGGTGCGCGCGAGCAGCGACCCGGTCGCTGCCTTCCGGTCGGAACGGTCGCGCAGCATCACCCAGGCGGTCACGGTATACGCGGCGAGGACGACCGTGACCAGCAGGAACGGCGCGGGGCGGCCGTAGGCGTCCACGATCCGCACCGTGGTGAACGCCGCGACGGCGGTGCCGACCGTGCCCATGCCGAAGATGCCGAGCGCGGTACCCCGGCGCTCGGGGGCGAACCAGGAGTTCACGAACGGCACGCCGACGGCGAACGCGGTGCCGCCGAACCCGAGGAAGAACCCGCCGATCAGCAGGGCGACGAAACTGTTGGCGAAGAGCCCGATGTAGAGCACCGGGAGGATCGTCAGGATACTCACCGCGGGGAACATCACGCGGGCGCCGAGCCGGTCGGTGAGGGCGCCGACCGGGATGCGCCCGAGTGAGCCGACGATGACGGGGACCGCGACGGCCGCCGAGACCTGGAACGGGCTCAGGCCGAGCGCCTCGCCGTAGTAGGTGCCGAGCGGGCCGATCAGGGCCCAGGCCCAGAAGTTGATCAGGAATCCGATCGTCGCGAGCGCGAGCATCGTCCCCTGCCGCCGGGTCTCGACGGCGGTCGTGCTCGGTGCGACTGTCGAGCTGTTGTCCGGTGTCATCACGGCCTCCAAGCGGTGCGGCGAGCGGTCGAGGCGGGTGGCCAGCACCGTACCGCCTGCCGGTAGCGGCGGGGGATACGGAGAGGGTCGGCACCTCTTGGTCCTCGATTATGCACGGAGCAGACCGGTTCATGAAATCACGAGGAAACGGGTCGGTAATTCGGTCACGGAGAGGTTCCCTAATCCGTTTACTACGTATTTGTCACGCAGATGAAAGGTTGCCAGACAAGCTCCGAGAATCGTCTCGGGGTGCGGTAGCGGCGGGCGCGTGCGAGGAGTTGGGTGGGCGCGTGCGGGGACTGGGGTGGGCTCGGCGGCGTGCGGGGCTGGGGTGGGCTCGGCGGCGTGCGTATCGCGAGCGCAGACGCCTCCCTATACATGACGACGGTTGTCGTGTCCCTGAACTTGACCCACCCCACCCCACCCCACCCCACGCCGCAGGCGCACTGTGGTGAGCATTTGCTGGCGTATGACCAGCAAATACTCACCACAAGCGCTGAGACCTCGGGTGGGAACCCGGGTGGGAACCCGGGTGGGTCC
>NZ_JBTSDU010000110.1:0-10693 GCF_054605595.1 Georgenia sp.
CCCCGCCCCCCCACGGTGCTGCCGTACCGACCTCTTGCCGCGCCCCTCTCCCGAGGGTGACACTCGTGGTGGTACCAACCCTGATGTCACGGGGCCGATTGCTCGGGAAGGGTGCGCCATGAGTGAAGACACCGGGTCGACGGACGCCGGGAGCGACGAGGAGAAGGTCCACCTCAGCCGTGGGCGTTTCGACGAGGGCCAGGCCACCGACGAGTTCCTCGGGACCGCGACCGCCAAACCCCACGGCCGGTTCGACGAGGGCGAGCGGAGCGTGGGCGCCGCCAAGCCAGGGCCGGCGAGAGGGCGCTTCGACGAGGGCCAGGCCACCGACGAGGACCTCGAGACCGAGACCGCCAAACCCCACGGCCGGTTCGACGAGGGCGAGCGCACGGAGCCGCTGCCGGAGTCGGACGACCAGCAGAACGTCTTCTGACGCAGATCTGCGAGTGGGTGCCGGCGCGCTTGAGGGTGCTGGTGCTCGAGAAGTGCTGCTCACCCTTGCGTGGCGACGCAGCGTCGGCCACCGAACAGATGCCCTTCTGCATCGGAACCTGAGACCGTCGCGAGCCTCATGATCAACGCAAAGGGGCACCTGTCCGTGACGAGCCCCGCCCGCTACTCGCGAGTCCGGGTCAGAGCCCCTTCCCCGACGGGGAGACGAGGATCTTCACGGCCGTCTCGTTGTGGTGGATCAGCGTCTCGAACCCCTTGTCGACCAGGTCGTCGAGCCCGATCCTGCCGGTGATGAACGGCTTGAGATCGATCGTCCCCGACTCCACGAGCCGGATGGTGTCGGGGTGGGTGTTGACATAGGCGATCGAGCCGCGCACGTCGATCTCCTTCATGACCACCTGGAAGAGGTCGATGGAGGCCGGTCTGCTCCAGATGGCGACGACCTGCAGCACACCGGTGGGGCGCAGGGCGTTCATGAGGGTGTCGAGCACCGGCTGGGCGCTCGTGGCCTCGACCGCGACGTCGGCCCCTCGGCCGTCGGTCAGCTTCCGGACCTCCTCGGCGACGTCGACCCGCGCGGGGTCGAAGGCATAGTCGGCAACGCCCGTGTCGAGGGCCCGCTGGCGTCGCAGCTCGCTGAGCTCGGTGACGGCGACGGTGGCGCCCTTCGCCTTGAGCACGGCGGCCGTCAACAGGCCGATCGGGCCGGCACCTCCGACCAGCACGAAGTCCCCCGCCTTCGCACCCGAGCGGTCGACGGCGTGGTAGCCCACCGACAGCGGCTCGATGAGCGCCGCCTCGTCCAGCGGCACGTCGTTGTCGATGGGATGGACCCATCGACGCTTGACGGACACCTTCTCGCCGAGGCCGCCGCCGTTCCCGGACAGGCCGATGAACCCCATGTCCGGAGAGACGTGGTAGTCCTTGCTCTCCGGACCGGTGTCGACGTCGTCGCGGATGACATACGGCTCGACGACGACGTGCTGGCCCACCTCGAGGTCGTCCACGCCCTCGCCGAGGGCGTAGACCACGCCCGAGAACTCGTGCCCGAGGGTGATCGGGGCGGACTCGCCCGAGAGCGGGTGCGGGTGCCCGGCCGGCGGGATGAAGATCGGCCCTTCCAGGTACTCGTGGAGGTCGGACCCGCAGATGCCGCACCAGGCGACGTCGATGCCGACCTCGCCGGGCCTCACCTCCGGCTCCGGAATCTCCTCGACCCGGATGTCCCCTCGGTCGTAGAAGCGGGCAGCGCGCATGTCACCAACGTCCCTTCGAACATCGTGGGTACGCCGTCGCCGTGACAGGCCGCCGCCGTGACGGGGACTCGCGCAGCTCGGCGTCCTTCTCTCGTGTGTGTCCTGACGGGATCGACCGTACTCCCCGGCCCGCAACCCCCGGTCGGCCGGCCGTCGTGACCACCGGCACCGGGTCGCCGAGCACGATGGCGGCACCGTCTTGACAGGAGGCGCCGACCCATGCTTTCTTTCTGTTACCTGAATCACTTCTCAGGTCAGGGGGTGGACGCCCACACCACCATTGAAGGCGGTCCCATGCGAGTCTCAACGAAGTCCGGAGTCGAGCGCCGCGGCCGTGCGGCGCGGCCGGCTGCACACCGGAGACCTCGCCGAGCGCGACGCCGACGGCTACTTCCGCATCGTCGACCGCCTCAGCGACATCTACATCAGCGACTGCGAGAACATCTCCCCGCGGAGGTCGAGCCCGCGCTGGCCGCCCACCCCGGCGTCGCGGCCATGGCCGTGGTCGGCGTCCCCGACCCGCAGTGGGGCGAGGTCGGCCACGCGTTCGTGGTCCGCGCGAAGGGGGCGGCGGTGAGCACCGAGGAGCTGACGGAGCACTGCCACACGCACCTCGCCACGTTCAAGGCACCCCGCACGATCACGTCCGTCGACCCCCGGCCGCGCAACGCGGCGGCGCTGCGCCACGAGGAGGCCCGGCCATGACCACCGCCCCACGCACCGAGCGCGGCAACCGCACGCGGGCCAAGATCCTCGCCGTCGCCACCGACGTCTTCGCCGAGCGCGGCTACCACGACGCCTCCATCGTGAAGATCACCGAGGCCGCCGAGGTCGGCCAGGGCACCTTCTACCTCTACTTCTCCTCCAAGCAGGAGATCTTCGAGGAGGTCGTCCGCGACCTCAACTCCCGGGTGCGCCAGGCGATGTTCCTCGCGACGAGCGCCGAGACCACCCACGTGGCCGCCGAACGAGCCGGCTTCCGGGCGTTCTTCCGGTTTCACCGCCGAGAACCCCGCGCTGTACCGGATCATGCGGCAGGCCGAGTTCGTCGCCCCCGACGTCCTCCACCTGCACTACGAGACGATCGCCAAGGGATACGTCACCGGCCTCGACGCCGCCCAGCGGCGCGGCGAGATACCCGCCGACGTCGACACCGAGGTCGCCGCCTGGGCGCTGATGGGCATCGGCGAGATGGTCGGCGCCCGCTGGGTCCTGTGGGACGACGGCGCCGCGGACCGGCCGGACGGACTGCCCCCGCACGTCTTCGACGCCGTCATGAACCTGATCGAACGCGCACTGATCCCCGACGAAGGAGCCGGTCGATGAGCACCCAGCACGGACAGGACCCGCCCACCCACGGTCCCCTGGCAGGCCGACGCGCGGTGGTCACCGGCGGCGGCGCCGGGATCGGCGCCGCGTGTGCCCGGGCGCTGGCCGGGCGCGGCGCGCATGTCGTCGTCGCCGACCGGGACGAGTCCGCGGCGCGCGCCGTCGCCACCCGGACGGGCGGGGAGGCTTGGGTCGTCGACCTCGACGACAGCCGCGCGCTCGACGACCTCACGCTCGAGGCCGACATCCTGGTCAACAACGCAGGCATCCAGGTGGTCAGCCCCATCGAGGACTTCGACCCCGACGACTTCCGCCGCATCCAGCGCCTCATGGTCGAGGCACCGTTCCTGCTGGTGCGCGCAGTCCTGCCGCACATGTACGCCCGCGGCTGGGGCCGGGTCGTGAACATCTCCTCCGTGCACGGTCTGGTCGCCTCCCCGTTCAAGTCGGCCTACGTCACCGCCAAGCACGCGCTCGAGGGGCTGAGCAAGGTCGTCGCGCTGGAGGGCGCGGCCCGCGGCGTGACCAGCAACTGCATCAACCCCGCCTACGTGCGCACCGCCCTGGTGGAGAAGCAGATCGCCGACCAGGCACGCGTGCACGGCATCGGTGCGGCGGAGGTGCTCGAGAAGGTCCTGCTGACCGAGCAGTCCATCAAGCGCCTGGTCGAGCCGGACGAGGTCGCCTCGCTGGTGGCCTGGCTGACCGGGCCGGACGCCGCCATGGCGACCGGTGCCTCCTACGTCCTCGACGGCGGGTGGGGTGCCCGATGAGCACGCACACGTACGCGCAGATCGACGTCCCCGTCGACGGCGGCACCCTCCACGCGGGGGTCTGGGAACCGGTCGGCGCGCCGGCCGGGGCACCGACGGTGGTGGCGATCCACGGCATCACCGCCACGCACCGGACCTGGGATCTGCTGCCCGCCGCGCTGCCCGGTGTGCGGGTGGTCGCGCCCGACCTGCGGGGCCGGGGCCGGTCCAACGGCCTCGGCGGCCCGTTCGGCATGGACCGCCACGCCGACGACGTCGCCGCACTGCTCGAGCACGTCGGCACCGCCCCGGCCGTGGTGGTGGGCCACTCGATGGGCGGCTTCGTCGCCGTCGTGCTGGCCCACCGGCACCGCGACCTGGTGGCCGAGCTGGTGCTCGTCGACGGCGGCCTCCCACTCGACGGGCCCACCGACATCGACCCGGACGTCGGCATGCAGGCCGTCCTGGGACCGGCGGCCCAGCGGCTGGCGATGACGTTCCCGGACGCCCACGCGTACCGGGAGTTCTGGCGTGAGCACCCGGCCTTCACGCGCACCGGCACCGACACGCTCGCGGGGTACTTCGACTACGACCTCGAACCGGTCGACGGCGGGTGGCGGCCGTCCTCGCGCGTCGAGGCGGTCACCGCGGACCAGCGCGAGCTCGTCACGGGCGAGTCCCTCCTCCCCGCCCTCGAGGCGCTCGACGTCCCCGCCGTGTTCCTCCGGGCCCCGCGCGGCCTGCAGGACGACGCACCCCTGTACACCACCGACCATGTGGCGCGGTGGGTGGCGCGGATGCCGACGCTCACCCTCGTCGAGGTGCCCGACGTCAACCACTACACGATCGTCATGGCACCCCCGGGCGCCGCCGCCGTCGCCGCACGGGTCCGGGCCCCGCAGGCGGAGGTCTCGTCATGGTGACCGAGACGGGACCAGACCGACCGAATCTGGTAGGAACAGCACCGGCCATCTCGCGCGGGGCCCGCTCAGCGTCCCGCCGCCCTACTTCAACGGTGTAGCAGGGGGAAGTTCGCCCATGTCGTCAGTCAGCAAGAAGCCTCCCGAGACCGAGAGCCGGTCCGACTCGCGCAACCCGTTCGCCCGGGTCATGCGGCCCGTCAACACGCTGGTGGAGCGGTTCATCCCCAGCGCGCTCGTCTTCGCCATCATCCTGACCGTCATCGTCGCCCTCATGGCGCTCGTCCTCACGGACGCCGGACCGGTGGACGTGCTGGTCGGCTGGGGCGACGGCCTGGCCGGGCTGCTGGCGTTCATGACCCAGATGGCGCTGATCCTGCTGCTCGGCCACATGCTTGCCAACACCCGCCCGATGCGGCGCCTCCTGGCCCGGCTCGGTGGCCTGCCCCGCACGCCGCTGCAGGCCTACATCTTCGTCTTCCTCGTCGCCGCGGCGGCCTCGCTCCTACAGTGGGGCCTCGGGCTCGTCGTCGGCGCCCTGATGGCGAAGGAGGTCGCGGCGCAGCTGCGCGAGAAGGGCGTGCGCCTGCACTTCCCGATGCTCGTGGCGGCCGGCTTCTCCGGCTTCGTCGTGTGGCACATGGGGTACTCCGGCTCCGGCCCGCTCACCGCGGCGACCGAGGGGTCGTTCATCGCCGAACAACTGGGCACGACGATCCCGGTCAGCCAGACGACTCTTGCCACCTGGAACATCGTCGGCGCCGTCGCCACCGTCCTCGTCGTCGCCCTCGCCCTCGCACTGGTCGCACCCCGCCGGGGCGACAGGATCGTCGAGCTCGAGGTGGACGCCCGGGACCAGGGCATCACGGTCAACGACGAGATCGTCACCCCGGCCGATCGGCTCGACGCCAGCCGCTTCCTCACCACCCTGGTCGGGCTCGCCCTCGCGGCCTACCTGGTCGTGTACATCGTGCGAGGCGGTACCCCGACCCTCGACTTCGTGAACTGGACGTTCCTGGCGCTCATCCTGCTGCTCGTCCGCAGCCCGTTCGAGCTCACGGCCCTCGTCAAGGACGCCGCCTCCAACGTCGGGGACATCCTGCTGCAGTTCCCGCTCTACGCGGGCATCCTGGGCATGATGACGGCCAGCGGTCTCATCACGGTCCTCTCCGACTGGATCGTGAGCGTCTCGACCCCGCAGACCTTCGGGTTCCTGGCGATGCTGTCCGCCGGCCTGGTGAACTTCTTCGTCCCCTCCGGCGGCGGGCAGTTCGCCGTCCAGGCACCGATCCTCCTCGACGCGGCCGCGCGCCTGGGCGTGGACCCGGCCGTGCCCATCATGGCCGTCGCCTACGGCGACCAGTGGACCAACATGATCCAGCCCTTCTGGGCACTGCCGCTCCTGGCCATCGCCGGCCTGAAGATGAGGGACATCCTGGGGTACACGACCGTCACGCTCGTCGCCTCCGGCCTCGTCTTCTCCGCCATCCTTTTCCTCGTCGGCGCCGGCTGAGCGCGGCGTCGCCGCCCGCCAAACCACCCACCAGCACCCGACCCCGAGACCAGAGATCCACCTGAAGGAGACACCATGACCAGCGGAACAGTGAACGCCACGAGCCGCACCGGGACGTCGCCCGGCCTGGACAAAGTGGTGGCCTCCGCGACGGAGGCGGTGGCGGACATCGGCGACGGCGCCTCGCTCGCCGTGGGCGGGTTCGGCCTGTCGGGCAACCCGATGGCCCTGATCGAGGCGCTGCTGGCGCAGGGTGCGACGGGCCTGTCGGTGGTGTCGAACAACTGCGGCGTGGACGACTGGGGGCTCGGCCTGCTGCTCGGCGCCGGGCGCCTGGTGAAGATGACCGCCTCCTACGTGGGCGAGAACAAGGAGTTCGAGCGGCAGTTCCTCTCCGGGGAGCTCGAGGTCGAGCTGACCCCGCAGGGCACCCTCGCGGAGAAGCTGCGGGCCGGCGGGTCCGGCATCGCGGCGTTCTTCACCACCACCGGGGTGGGCACCCAGGTGGCCGAGGGCGGGCTGCCCCGCCGGTACGACGGCTCGGGCGGGGTGGCGAAGGCCTCCCCGGTCAAGGAAGTGCGTACCTTCTCGGTGCGGGGGCAGGAGCGAGGGTTCGTGCTCGAGGACGCCATCGCGACCGACTTCGCCCTGGTGCACGCCCTGCGGGCCGACCGGCACGGGAACCTGGTGTTCAACAAGGCGGCGCGGAACTTCAACCCGTTGGCCGCGATGGCCGGCCGAGTCTGCATCGCTCAGGTGGAGGAGCTCGTCGCGCCCGGAGAGATCGACCCGGACCAGGTGCACCTACCCGGGATCTACGTCCACCGCGTCGTCCACGTGGGCGGCGACATCGAGAAGCGGATCGAGAAGCGCACCGTGCGCGCTCGCGGCGAGGCGGCCTGAGATGGCACTGACACGGCAGGAGATGGCCGCCCGCGCGGCCCTGGAACTGGCCGACGGTTCCTACGTCAACCTCGGCATCGGGCTGCCCACGATGGTGCCGAACTACGTGCCCGCTGGCCGGCAGGTGGTGCTGCAGTCCGAGAACGGGATCCTCGGGGTGGGTCCGTACCCGTACGAGGACGCGGTGGACCCGGACCTGATCAACGCGGGCAAGGAGACCGTCACCACCCTGCCCGGGGCGGCGTTCTTCGACTCCGCACTCTCCTTCGGGATGATCCGCGGCGGGAAGATCGACGTCGCGATCCTGGGCGGCATGCAGGTCTCGAGGTCCGGGGACCTAGCCAACTGGATGATCCCGGGCAAGATGGTCAAGGGACCGGGCGGGGCGATGGACCTCGTCCACGGCGCCGGGAAGGTCATCATCCTCATGGAGCACAACGCCAGGAACGGGGACGCGAAGATCGTCGACGAGTGCTCCCTGCCGCTGACCGGCCGCGGCGTGGTGGACCGGATCATCACCGACCTGGCCGTCATCGACGTCACGCCCGAGGGCCTGGTACTCGTCGAGCTCGCCCCCGGGGTGGGCGTCGAGGAGGTCAAGGAGCGCACCGAGCCCGACCTGATCGTCTCCGAGCACATCCACGCCGTGGAGGTCGACGCATGAGCACCACACCCACCACCGGGGCCGCAGCCGGCACGCAGCCCGCCGGCCAGGCCACGCAGCAGGGCGGCGATGTCGTCATCGTCGGCGCGGCCCGCACCCCCCAGGGCCGCCTGAAGGGCCGGCTCGCCACCCTGACCGGGGTCCAGCTCGGTTCCCTCGCCATCCGCGGCGCTCTCGAGCAGGGCGGGGTGCCCGCCGACGCGGTCGAGGCCGTCTATATGGGCCAGGTCCTCCAGGCCGGGGCCGGGCAGGCCCCGGCCCGGCAGGCCGCCGTCGGTGCCGGGATCCCCTGGTCCGCGCACGCCACCACCGTGAACAAGGTGTGCCTGTCCGGGCTGACGGCGATCATCGACGCCGCCCGGCTGATCCGGGCGGGCGAGGCGGACGTCGTCGTCGCCGGCGGCATGGAGTCCATGACCAACGCCCCCCACCTGCTCATGGGCACCCGGACGGGCTGGGCCTACGGCAACGTCGAGGCCGTGGACCACCTGGCCCACGACGGCCTGACCGACGCGTACGACCACGAGGCCATGGGGCTGGCCACCGACAAGAAGACCGCCAGCACCTACCCCCTCACGCGCGAGGAACAGGACGAGGTCGCCGCCCGCTCCCACCAGCGTGCCGCCAAGGCGTGGGAGGACGGCGTCTTCGACGGCGAGGTCGTCCCCGTGACGGTCAAGACCCGCAAGGGCGAGCACGTCGTCGACCGGGACGAGGGCATCCGCCCCGAGACCACCCTCGAGATCCTCGCCGGGCTCCGCCCCGCGTTCATCGAGGGCGGGTCGATCACCGCCGGGAACTCCTCCGCGATCTCCGACGGCGCCGCCGCCGTGGTCCTGACCACCCGCTCCCACGCCGTCGCCCAGGGCTGGCGGATCCTCGCCACGCTCCGCGCGCCGGGGCAGGTCGCCGGCCCGGACGCGTCCCTGCACGCCCAGCCCGCCCGCGCCATCGAGCAGGCCCTGGCCCGGCAGGGCTGGACCGTGGCCGACCTCGACCACATCGAGATCAACGAGGCCTTCGGCGCGGTCGTCGCCCACTCCACCACCCAGCTCGGCGCCGACCCCGCCCGGGTCAACCCCCACGGTGGCGGCATCGCCATCGGCCACCCCATCGGCGCCTCCGGCGCACGCCTGGTGGTCCACGCCGCCCACCGCCTCGCCGGCACCGGCGGGCGCGCCGCCGTCGCCCTCTGCGGCGGTGGTGGTCAGGGCGAGGCCCTCCTGCTCGAGGCCTGAGGTACCACCGCACTACCGCACCGCCGACCGCACGAGACCGACCGCACCACCGGCGCACGACGAAGGAGTCTTCGATGAACGAGGTCACCGAGCACGACATCACGACGACGCGGGCACGCATCCATGTGCGCGACACCGACCCGGGCGGCACCGCCGAGCACACGGTGATCCTCGTGCATGGCAACTGCTCATCGTCGGCGTTCTTCCACCGGTTGCTCGGGCGCCTGCCGGCGGGCTGGCGAGGGATCGCGCCCGACCTGCGCGGCTACGGCGACACGGAGCCGCTCCCGATCGACGCCACCCGCGGGATGCGCGACCTCTCGGACGACCTCGCCGCGCTCATGGACGCCGTCGGCATCGCCCGGGCGGCTTTCGTCGCGCACTCCGCCGGGGCCGGGGCCGTCATGCAGCTCGCGATCGATCACCCCGAGCGGGTCGGGCCGGTGCTCCTCGAGGCACCGGCTTCCCCGTTCGGCTTCGGGGGAACCGCCGGCGCCGAGGGCGAGCCTGTGTGGCCCGACTTCGCCGGCTCGGGCGGCGGCACCGCCAACCCCGACTTCGCCGCGGCCATCGCGGCCGGCGACCGCAGCACGGACCACCCGCACTCCCCCCGCAACGTCTTCCGTGCGCTCTACGTGGCACCGGGGACGGAGCTGGTGGACGAGGAGCTGCTTGTGGACTCGGTGCTCTCCACGCGCACCGGCCCCGACCACTACCCCGGCGGCACCGTCCCGAGCGAGAACTGGCCGGGCAGCGGACCCGGGACGGTCGGCATGAACAACGCCCTGTCGCCGAAGTACTACGACCTCATCGGGTTCGCCGACCGGCCCGCGGTGGGGCCGGTGCTCTGGGTGCGCGGCGACGCGGACGCCATCGTCTCGGACACGTCGCTGGTCGACCTCGGCCACCTCATGGCCATCGGCGCCATCCCCGGGCCCGGCCCCGAGGTCTACCCCGCCCAGCCGATGGTCACCCAGATGCGCACCGTCCTCGACCGATTCGCCGCCGCGGGCGGGGTCTACGAGGAGGTCGTGCTCGAGGGCGTCGGGCACAGCCCGCACCTGGAGCAGCCGGACCGGTTCAGCGAGCTGCTCACCCACCTGCTCGCGGGCGACGTCGTCGCCCGGTCCTGAGCGGTCCCGGCGCGGGACCGGCAGGTCCCCGGGGCCCGGGCTCCGACCACGACCCGGGCCCCGGTCGGAGGCGTCCCCGTTCCACGGTGCCGACGGGCCGTGATGGGATGGCCCCATGACCGGCACCGAGGAGCTCCCCGACCCGTTCGCCTGGCTCGAGGACGTCGAGGGCGAGCAGCCCCTGGCGTGGGTCCGCGAGCGCAACGCCGAGGCCGAGGCCGCGCTCCGCTCACCCCGGTTCGAGGAGCTGCGCAGCGGGATCCTAGAGGTGCTGGACTCCGCCGAGAAGATCCCCGGCGTGGTCCAGCGCGGGGAGCACCTGTACAACTTCTGGACCGACGCCGAGCATCCGCGGGGGCTGTGGCGGCGCACCACGTGGGCGTCGTACCGCACGGCGGAACCGGAGTGGGAGGTGCTGATCGACGTCGACGCCCTCGGCGCGGCGGAGGGTGTGGCGTGGGTGTGGCACGGCGCCCGGGTACTGCGCCCCCCCTCTGTGCCAACCTTGAGTAAGACACCCGGACAGTCCGGA
>NZ_JBTSDU010000111.1:0-10511 GCF_054605595.1 Georgenia sp.
TTTCACGCCAGTTGATCGCGGTGTTCTTGGCCAGGATGGTGATGCCGCGCTCGCGTTCCTGATCGTTCGAGTCCATCACGCGGTCCGGCACCACGGCGCGCTCGCTGAGCGTGCCGGACTGCTTCAGCAGCTGGTCGACCAGCGTGGTCTTGCCATGATCGACGTGGGCGACGATGGCGATGTTGCGCAGATTTTCGATGGACATGCGGCGTCACCCGGCCTTGCATCCGGGCGCCTGACAATGGAGTTGACTGCCAAGTATAGCGGCGCGCGAGGCCCGACGGCCAAGGGCTGAACGGGTCCGTCACGCCAACCGGGACTTGGTTAAGCGTTCAGCGAGTCCTCCGCGGCGCCTGGTTTTCAGACCAGTCCGGTCAGGGAATACACCGCGATCACCACGAACACGGCGGCGGTCTTGATCAGGGTGATGGCGAAAATATCGCGGTAGGACTGCCGGTGGGTCAGGCCGGTCACCGCCAGCAGGGTGATCACCGCACCATTTTGCGGCAGTGTGTCCATGCCTCCCGAGGCCATCGCCGCCACGCGATGCAGAACCTCCATCGGAATGCCGGCCGCCCGCGCGTTGTGCACGAAAGTGTCAGCCATCGCCGCCAGGGCGATGCTCATGCCGCCCGAAGCCGAGCCGGTGATGCCGGCCAGCACGGTCACCGAAACCGCTTCGTTGACCAGCGGATTGGGAATGGCCTGCAGGGCCTCGGCGGCCACGCGAAACCCCGGCAGCGCGGCGATCACCGCACCGAATCCATATTCCGAGGCGGTATTCATCGATGCCAGCAGCGCGCCGCTGACGGCGGCCTTGCTGCCTTCGGCGAAGCGGTGGCTGACCGGGCGCCAGGCGAACGCCAGCACGCAGGCGATGCCGAAGATCAGCGCGCCCTCGACCGCCCAGATTGCCGCCAGCTTGGACACCTCCTGCACCACCGGTTTCGCCTGGCCGATCACGGCGGGAACGAACGATTGCGTCGGGCCGTAGAGCCGCGGGATCAGGGTGGTGAGCGCGCCGTTGACGACGGCGACGCCGACCAGCGGCAGCACGGCGACCAGCGGATGTGCCAGCTGATCGCCGGCATGGAGTTCGGGTTCATTGCGCAGATCGCGGCCGTAGCCCTCGCCGGCGGCGCCGGGGCGCCGGCGCTGCCAGTCGAGGTAAGCCAGCCCGAGGGTCAGGATGAATATGGCGCCGATGCTGCCCAGCCATGGCGCGGCCCAGGTCGTGGTGTGGAAGAACGCCGTCGGGATGATGTTCTGGATCTGCGGTGTGCCGGGCAGTGCGTCCATGGTGAAGGTGAACGCGCCCAGCGCGATGGCGCCGGGGATCAGCCGCTTGGGGATCGCCGCTTGGCGAAAGAGCTCCGCGGCGAAGGGATACACCGCGAACACCACCACGAACAGCGACACGCCGCCGTAAGTCAGCAGCGCGCAGACCAGCACGATCGCCAGGATGGCGCGGCTGCGCCCGACCGCGCCGACGGTGGCGGCGACGATCGAGCGCGAAAATCCAGACAGCTCGATCAGCTTGCCGAACAGCGCACCCAGCAGGAACACCGGGAAGTACAGCTGCAGAAAGCCGACCATGCGATCCATGAACAGGCCGCTGAACATCGGCGCGACCAGCGCCGGCGCGGTCAGCAGGACCGCGCCCAGGGCGGCGATCGGGGCAAACAGGATCACGCTGTGGCCGCGGTAGGCGGCGATCATGAGAAAGGCGAGGGCGGCCAGAACGATCAGCAGGGCCATGCGCGAATGTCCGGGCGTCTGCAGGGACGCGTAGACGCAGTATCGGCAGCCCGTCCGCCCGCAGCCCACTGTACGAAAGTACAAGCGTGCATTGTCCGCGCATGGCCTAGGCTGCCGACGCCGCACCATCGGGGCGCGAGTCGGGGGAACCACCATGAAGCAGCGTCAACTGTCGGTTGCGATCGCCATCGCTCTGGGCTGGGCGATCGGTCCCAGTGTCGTTTACGCCGCGGCGGCGGTTGCGCAGGATGCGCCGGTGGCGAAAGCCGTGCAGCCTGCCGTTCCGCCCCGGAGCACCGTGACCAATCTCGAAACCATCAAGGTCACCGCGCGGCGCTATCAGGAAACCCTGCAGGACGTGCCGATCGCGGTCACCGCGTTCACCGCGCGCTCGCTTTACGACCAGAACGTGCAGGACCTCAGCGATCTGCAGGGCAAGGTGCCCAACCTGCAGATCTACGCGGCGCGCGGCTCCAACACCACGCTGACCGCCTACATCCGCGGCATCGGCCAGGGCGATCCGACCTGGGGCTTCGATCCGGCCGTCGGCATCTATCTCGACGATGCCTACATTGCGCGTCCGCAGGGTGCGCTGCTGGACGTGTTCGACGTCGAGCGCATCGAGGTGCTGCGCGGCCCGCAGGGCACGCTGTACGGCAAGAACACCATCGGCGGCGCGATCAAGTACATCTCGCGGCCGCTGCCGCTCAAGGCCGAGGGCTTGGTGGACGTGACCCTGGGCACGCACGGCGAGAAGGACGTCAAGGCGTCGTACGGCAACGCCAGCGCGGACGGCGTCTGGCGCATGCGCGCGGCGGCGGCCACCCTGCACAACGACGGCTACGGTCACGACCTGCTCACCGGCAGCGAGAACAGCAACACCGACACCAACGTCGCGCGCGTGACCGTCGGTTTCTTTCCCAACGCCCGATTCAACGCCCAGTTCGAGGTCGACGGCCTGTCCGACCACTCCAACCCGCGCGGTGCCCAGCGCCTGATCGTCAACAAGTTCGATCCCGCCCGGACGCCGCCGCTGGCCAATCCCTTCAACACGCAGAGCGGCATGCCGCCGGTCAATCTGACCAACATGCATGGCGCCGCGCTGACCCTTCACTACACGCCGGAAGGAAACTGGGAATACAAGTCGATCACCGCCTACCGCGGCTCGGGTACCAACACCAACATCGACTTCGACACGCTTCCGCAGCCGGTGGCCGACGTCAATGCCACCTACCACGATCACCAGCTCAGCCAGGAGTTCCAGGCGCTGTACGACAACGGCGACAAGCTGCATGGCGTGATGGGCCTGTATTACTTCGACGGCACGGCCTCCGGGCGCATCAAGAACGTGTTCCTCGGCTTTCCGCCGTACACGGCGCTGGGCTACGCGACCTACGCCAGCACCGGCGGCAGCATGGACACGCGCAGCGTCGCCGCCTACGCCGACTACAGCTACCAGTTCGATCCGCGTTGGAGCCTCGATCTCGGCGCGCGTCTGACCCACGAGACCAAGACCGCGCTGATCCAGAATTACGCCTATCCCAATCCGGGCTTCGCCACCCCCTCGGCCACGCTGGCCGATTTCCGCGGCTCGACCTCGTCGAACAATCTTTCGCCCAAGGTGACCCTCGGCTACGAGGCCAGCGATCAGGTCAACCTCTACGCCACCGTCAGCACCGGCTACCACTCCGGCGGCTACAACATCCGCGCCAACTGTGCGCTGATCCCGCAGTCGTGCCAGCCGATCAAGGACGAAAAAGTGGTGGCCTACGAGCTGGGCAGCAAGATGTCGTTCTTCGACGGCAAGCTGATGATGAACACCGCACTGTTCCACACGATCTACAGCGATATCCAGCTCTCGGTGTTCACGTCCTATACCCAGCCCAATGGCCAGCAGGGCTTCTTCGGCAACTTCACCAATGCCGGCAAGGGCCACATCGACGGCTTCGAGGAAGAGTTCGCCTGGCAGCCGGCTGCGACCTGGACGCTCAGCGGCAACGTCGCCTACCTGCACACCAAGTACACGCAGTTCCTCAACGGCGGCGTCAACGTCGCCAGCAGCCAGAAATTCACCAACGCGCCGAAATGGTCGGGCGGTCTGACGCTGTGGAAGCACTTTCCGCTGGCCAACGGCGGCGAAGTCGTGGCGCGGCTCAACGCCAGCTACCAGACCAAGGTCTATCCGGAGACCACGCTCAGCGAGCTGATCGCGCAGCCGGGCTATGGCCTGGTCAACGCCGGGGTGATCTGGCGCACCGGCGGGTCGTGGACCTTCAGCCTGCAGGGCAGCAACCTGACCAACAAGGTCTATCGCACCACCGGCTACAACATCGGCGCGCTCGGCATCATCACCGGCTTCGACGGGCCGCCGCGGATGGTCACCGCCAGCGCGCTCTATCGCTTCCAGTAGGGGCAGCGGGCGCGGCCGTGTCCGAGGCCGTCGGCATGCCGCGCGTCGTGCCCTCCCCGTGCGCGGCTATCATGCGATGACCGCGCCACTCGGGGGAGCCGCCAGCGTGCCGTCAGATCTGTGGGTCGCCTTTGCCGGTCTGCTGTGGCTGGGCGCGCTGTTTGCGGTCGCGCGCTACGGCGAGCGCAACCCGCGCGCGCTGGGCGGGGCGTGGCCGGTCGTCTATGCGCTGTCGCTGGCGGTGTACTGCACGTCGTGGACGTTCTACGGCACGATCACGCAGGCGGTGCGCTCGGGCTGGTGGCTGCCGCCGACCTTCGTCGGCACCATCCTGCTCTATGCGTTTGCCGCCGGCCTGCTGATGCGGATGGTGCGGCTGGCGCGCAAGTCCAACGCCAGTTCGGTCGCCGACCTGATCGCCAGCCGGCTGGGCCATCACGCCGGCCTGGCCGCGCTGGTGACCGCGGTCGCCGTGATGGGCACGGTGCCGTACCTGGCGCTGCAGCTCAAGGCGGTGACCATGAGCTTCGCCATGTTCAGGCCGCGCGGCGACGCCGTGGTGACGCCGTGGCACGACAGCGCGCTTTACGTGGCGCTGGCGATGGCGCTGTTCGCCATGCTGTTCGGCACGCGACGGTCGTCGGCGGTCAGCCACAACCGCGGCTTGGTGCTGGCGATGGCCTTCGATTCGGCCTTCAAGCTGTTGGCGCTGCTGGTGGTCGGGCTGGTGGTGCTGCACCCGGCCGACGTCGTCAGCGCGCTCACCGCCAAACCGCGCGATGCCTCGGGGTTTCCGGCGCTGGTGCTGATGGGTGCGCTGGCGATGTTCACCCTGCCGCACCAGTTCCACATCGGCATCGTCGAATGCCGCGACGCGCGTCATGTGCGCACTGCGCGCTGGCTGTTTCCGCTGTACATGGTGCTGATCGCGCTGCCGATCCTGCCGCTGGCCGAAGCCGGTCGCGCGGCCTTCGCGGGACAGGGGGTGCCGTCGGACCTCTACATGCTGGCGCTGCCGCTGGCGCGCGGCGAGCACGCGGTGGCGGTGCTGGCGTTTCTGGGCGGATTGAGCGCTGCCGCCAGCATGGTGGTGGTGGCGACGCTGGCGCTGAGCCTGATGATCGGCCATCACTGGATCGCGCCGCTGCGCCTGCGTGCCGGCTGGGGACAAGCCGAGCCGCACGACCTGCGGCCGCAGGTGCTGCGCCAGCGCCGCGTGGCGATCCTGGCGGTGGTACTGCTGGCATGGGTGTATTCGCGACTGCTGGCCGGCAACGAGGCACTGGCCGACATCGGCGCACTCGCGTTCTCGGCGCTGGCCGGACTGGCGCCGGCAGTGCTGGTGGCGGTGTACCGGCCGCGCGTCGGGCCGCGTGCCGTGGCGGCGGGACTGGCGATCGGAACGCTGCTATGGGGCTATCTGCTGCTGCCGCAGCTGGCCGGCCTGGATCTCGCCGCGCTCGGCCCGCTGGCGCCGCAGCGCCTGTTCGGTCTGCTCGACTGGAGCCCGCTGGCGCGCGCCGTCACGCTCGGTCTGCTGGCCAATCTGGCGACGATCGTCATGGCGCAACGCACGCGCTGGGGCCGGCGCTGGAATCGCCCGCGCGGACAGCCGCTGTCGATCGCGCAATTGCGCGCGTTGGCGGCGAGGTTCCTGCCGCGCGAACGCGTGCTCGAACTGCTGCAGGATGCCGATGACTCCGCCGAAGTGGCGCCTGCGGCGCTGGCCGCCGTCGAGCACGAGCTGGCTGCAGTGATCGGCGCCGCATCGGCGCGGCTGCTGGTCGAGACGGCCCGCCGCGACCGCAGCGGACGGCTGGCAGCAGTGGCGGCGATCGTTGACGAGGCGACCCACGACTTGCGCTTCAACCAGCGCGTGTTGGGCGCGGCGTTGGAGAACATGAGTCAGGGCATCTGCGTGGTGGATGCCGAACTGCAGGTCGTTGCCTGGAACCGCCGCTATGCCGAAATGTTCGCCTATCCCGAAGGGCTGCTGGCGGTGGGAAGGCCGATCGCCGGGCTGATCGGCTGCAACCTCGAACGCGGATTTGCCGGAGCCGGCATGGTCGCGGAGCGGCTGCAGCGGCGCATCGCCTTCATGCGCGAAGGGCGCCCGCATGTGTCCGAACGCCGCTTCCCGGACGCCAGCGTGGTCGAGGTGCGCGGCAACCCGATGCCGGGCGGCGGCTACGTGGCGACGTTCACTGACGTCACCGCGTTTCGCGAGGCCGAGCGCGCGCTGATCCGCGTCAACGAGACGCTGGAGCAGCGCGTGGCCGAACGCACCGCCGAGCTGCATCAGGCCACGCTGACCGCGCAGCGCGCCAACGCAGCGAAGTCGCGGTTTCTGGCGGCGGTCAGCCACGATCTGTTGCAGCCGCTGCATGCGGCGCAGCTGTTCGCGCACGCGCTGGTCGAGCGCATGAACCGCACCGATGCGTCGGACCTGCTCGAACATCTGCAGGGCGCGCTGGCCTCCACCGAGAGCCTGCTGGCGGATCTGCTCGATATCGCCCGCCTCGACGGCGGCCAGCTGGCGCCGCGCCTGCAGGATTTTCCGCTCGCCGAGCTGCTGGACCCGTTGGTCAAGGAATTCGGTGCGCTGGCGCAGGAGCGCGGCGTGCGCCTGCAGACCGTCGCCGCCGGCGTCTGGGTGCGCTCGGACCCGCGCATGCTGCGGCGGATCCTGCAGAACTTCCTGGCCAATGCGTTGCGCTACAGCGAGCGCGGGCGGGTGCTGATCGGCTGCCGTCGCAGCGCCGACGGCGTGCGCGTCGAGGTATTCGACACCGGGCCCGGCATCGACGACGACGAGCGCGAGCGCATCTTCGACGAGTTCCGCCGCGGTCGCGACGCGGTCGGGCAGGGCCTTGGCCTGGGATTGGCGATCGCCCAGCGCATGGCAGGATTGCTCGGGCATCGTCTCAGTCTGCGTTCGGTGCGCGGACGCGGCAGCGTGTTCGCCATCGCCTTGCCGCGCGCCCGGCCGGCGTCGCGGCCACTGCAGGAAGTGGCCGCGGTGCAGGGCCTGCCGCCCGGTGCTGCGCTGGTCGTCGACAATGACCGCGAGGCGCTGAGCGCGATGCGGGGTCTGCTGCAGGGTTGGGGCTGGCACGTCTGGGCCGCGAGCGACGCGGCGCAGGCGCTGGCGATCGGCTGCGATCCCGACATACTGCTGCTCGACTACCACCTCGACCTGGGCACGACCGGCCTGCAGTTGCTGGAGCGCCTACGCGAACGTCACGCCGCAGTGCCGGCGCTGATCCTCACCGCCGACCGCGAGCAGGCCGTGCGCGATGCCGTGCGCGAGGCGGGTGCGAGCATCCTGTACAAGCCGATGAAGCCGCTGGCGTTGCGGCAGTTTCTGCAGCGGTTGCATCTTGCGCCGCGGATGCGCGTGCGGGCGTCGTGATCAGTCCCGTTCGCGGCCCCATGGGCCCAGTTCCAGCGTGCGCAGCATCACCCCGGCCTGGGTGCGGTTGCGCGCGCCGAGCTTTTCGAAGATCGCGCTGACGTGCGCCTTGACGGTGCGCTCCTGAATGGACAGGCGGTCGGCGATCTGTTTGTTGAGCAGCCCCTGCGCCAGCAGGCTGAGCACGCGGAACTGCTGCTCGGTCAGCGCCGACAGCCGCGCCGCCAGCTCGGCGTCGACCGGATCGGTCGCAGCCTCGGCCACCGCTGCGGCCAGCCGCGGCGGCACCCACTCGCCGCAGTCGAGCACGGCGCGAATGGCAGCCGCGATGTCCTGCGGCGCCGCGCTCTTGGGCACGAAACCGGAAGCGCCGTAGTCCAGCGTGCGCCGCACGATGCGCGGATCGTCCTGCGCCGAGATGACCAGCACCGCGACCGCCGGGAACTGCCCGCGCACCGCCACCAGTCCGGTCAGGCCGCGGCTGTCGGGCAGATGCAGGTCGAGCAGCACCAGGTCAGTGTCCGGCGGCGTGCCCAGATGCTGCAGAGCGCCGGCGAGATCGACCGCTTCGCTGACGGCAACGTCCGGCATCGCGGTCAGTGCCGCCTGGCGCAGAGCGGCGCGAAACAGAGGGTGATCATCCACGATCAGCAGCGTCGACATCGGTTCTGGCGTCCTCGGGTCAGCCGGCGGTCGCGCATGGCGCGCGATCGTTTGGCCGCCGTGGCTGATGGACGCGAGCTTAGCCGAGCCCTGTCTGCACCGCAGTGGACCTTCGTACGATGGCCGGCGTCGACGGAGCTGCTAGATTCCGATCCATGAAGCGCATTGCGATTCCGCTCGTCCTGCCGTGGCTGCTGGCGCTGACGCCAGTCTGCGCGGACGCCAGCGTCGGGAGTACGGGCGTGGATTTTCTGATCAGCCCCGTGCGCGAGACCGTGCATCGCCGGAACGACGATCTGCTCAGCGCCGGGCTCGGCCTCGCGGGCCTGCGCGGCGCGCCGGCTGCGTTCGCCGATCCCGCGCAGCCGACACCGGCGGAGCTGCGCCGGCGCGCGATCCAGATGAGCTGGAAGGGCATCGCCGATCTCGGACCGCTGGGCGGCTACGGCAGCGTCTATGGCGCCGTGCCCGACGTGCCGGGGCGCGAGTATCAGGCCCTGGCGCGCATACCCGGCGCGCACGCTCCGCATCGCGTGCTGGTGCAGGTGCCGGACGCCTACGACACCAGGGCGCGCTGCCTGGTGGTCACGGCCTCGTCGGGCTCGCGCGGCGTCTACGGTTCGATCGCGCTGGCCGGTGCCTGGGGCCTGCCGCGAGGCTGCGCGGTGGCCTATACCGACAAGGGCACCGGCAGCGACTACTTCGACACCGCCGACGCGACCGGCGTCACGCTGGACGGCACGCGCGCCAGGGCCGGCACGGCACCGCTCGCGTTCCAGCCCGGGCACTACACGCCCGACGACGGCATCGCGATCAAGCACGCTCACTCGGGTGACAACCCCGAGGCCGACTGGGGCCGCGACGTGCTGCAGGCCGCGGCGTTCGGTCTGGCGATGCTCGACCGCGCCTTACCGGCGCAGGCGCCGTTCACGGCCGCGAACACGCGCATCATCGCCACCGGCCTGTCGAACGGCGGCGGTGCGGTGCTGCAGGCGGCCGGCCTCGACGATGCGCACGTGCTCGACGCGGTGGTGGCGCTGGAACCCAACGTCAACACGCCCGGTCACGGTCGCGCGCTCTACGACTACGCGACCGAGGCGGCGTGGCTGATGCCCTGTGCGCTGGCCGCGGCACGTTTCAACGCCACGCCGCTGGCGCGCCTGCCGGACGGCACGCTGCCGCCGGCCGCGCGTGCGCGCTGCACCACCTTGAGTGCCGCGGGCACGGTTCAAGGCGGCACGCTCGCGGCGCAGGCGGGGCAGGCACTGGCGATGCTGCACGCCTCGGGCTGGACCGATGACGCGATCGCCACCGCGGCGAGTTCGGTCGCATTCGATCTCTGGCGTGCCATCGCGATCACCTACGCCTCGTCGTATCTGCGCGCCGGTGTCGGTGCCATGCCCTGCGGTTACGGTTTCGTCTTGGCGGTGCCGCCCGACGAAAACGCGGCGGCGGTGCGCGCGGCGTGGTCGGCCGATGCCGCCGGCATCCCGCCCGGCTCTGGCGTGGTCATCCGCGATGCGCTCGCGTCCGGTGCGGATCCGGCCGCCCCCGGCCTGCGTTGCCTGCGCGAACTGTGGACCGGCGACGCAGCCGATGCCCGGCGTCTGCACGCGTCGGTTGCGGCGACGGCGGTGCGACTGCCGCGTCGCGACCTGCCGATCTGGGTGATTCACGGCGCCGCCGACGGTCTGCTGCCGCCGGCCTTCAGCTCGCAGCCCTATGTCGACTGGCTGCGTGCTGCGGGACGCCATCCGCTGTTCTGGCGGGTACCCTATGCCCAGCACTTCGACGCGTTCCTGCCGCTGCCCGGTTTCGGCGACCGGCACGTGCCGCTGCTGCCCTACGGTTATCGCGCGCTGGATCGGGTGTTCGACCACCTGCTGCCGGGCACGCCGCTGACTCAGCCGCCGCAGCCGCACGCGCGGCCGCGCGGGCCGGGGTCGCTCAGCCGCAGGAATCTGGGTTGGCCGGCGGACGGCTGACAGCGGCGCGGATTGCGGCTACCGTGCGCGTTCTCACCCGTCACGGACCGCCTGCATGACCCTCACCGCCACCTTCCACACCGCTCGCGGGCCGATCCGCGTCGAACTGTTCGCCGACAAGGCACCGCTGACCGTGGCCAACTTCGTCAATCTGGTGCGGCGTGGCTATTACGACGGCTTGAATTTCCACCGCGTCATCGCTGATTTCATGATCCAGGGCGGTTGCCCCAACGGCGACGGGCGTGGTGGTCCGGGTTACCGCTTCGAGGACGAGTGCCGCAGT
>NZ_JBTSDU010000112.1:0-10479 GCF_054605595.1 Georgenia sp.
GAAGGTGGCGAGCGCCCCCAGACCCAGCATCGACGTCGTCACCCGCACCAGGGAGGGCACCGGCAGGAGGAACGCGGCGAGGCAGAGGTTGACGATGACCACCCGCGCGACGGCGCCGCGGTCCATCTCCTCGTTGACGGCGCGGACCACGGCGGGGCCGCCGCCGAGCATGACGGGGGCCAGGTAGCTCAGGGCGCCGAGCAGGATCTGCAGCGCGAAGCCCGCGGCGAACGGGGCGCGGAGAACGCCGAGGGCGCTCACCGCGGCCGGCCAGTCCGCGGCCGTCGCCACGCCGACGCCGAGGGCGACGACGGAGAACGCGAACCAGGCGATGCCGGCGATCGCCGAGTGGGTGGCGAAGGAGCGCGGCGGCTTGGTGCGCGCGATCGTCACCATCGGCGCCACCAGCAGGCCGATGCCCACGAGGTAGGCAAGGGCGCCGAGTGCCACGAGCGGGCGCAGCCCGGTCGCCGCGGCCACGTCGACGGCGAGGACGCCACCGAGGAGGACCCACATCGCCCGCCCGGCCTGGACCGGGGCACCGGGCACCATCTTGGTGCGCAGCATGGTCGGCCAGAGCACCACCAGCGTGCCGAGCACGGTCATACCCACGAAGCCGAGCAGCATCGTGCCGACGTGGGCGACGTAGAGCTGGCCCTGCACGGTCGCGTCCACGGTGGTGCGGGCCAGGAAGATCCCGATGACCGCGCCGGTCGCGAGCGCGGCGCCGGCGACGACGTAGTAGCGCGAGAGCGCGCCGAAGCGGGCCATGATCGCCCCGCGCCGCTGGCGCAGGACCACCCCGGCGTGCACGACGGCGGCGAGCGCGACGAGTGCGCCGCCGGCCGTCACGAGCGCGTCCCGGTTGGTCGTCATGCCGGCGATGACGGTGATGGCGCCGACGTTGTACACGGCCAGGCGCACCACCATGAACGGTTGTCCGCCGGGGGCGGGGCGGCCGAGGAGCGTGTCGGCGAAGTGCCCGGACCAGATGAGGATCGCCGAGCCGACGGCGCCGAGCAGCACCATGTGGGTCAGCAGCCAGATCGACTCGGGCATCCAGCGGTGCACCACGGCGACCACGAACGCCGCGACGAACCAGGCGGCGACGACCGCGTTGGCACGGGCGTGCCAGGTGCGCCGGTCCAGGCCGGATCGCCCCGCGCCGCCGGTGCGGCCACCACCGCCAGGACGCCCGCCACCGCCGCTCGGGTCCGGGTGGGCGCCGGTGGGCTCACCGGAGGTGCTGGTCTGCGGGGCGGGCGGCCCCACCGGGATGGTCACGAAGGGGCTCCTTGGGCAGGGCAGAGGTAGGGGCTGAGACGGGGGCAGAGGTAGGAGTGGGAGTGGGAGTGGGAGCAGAGGCACGCATGTGGGCAGTCGCAGAGGTAGAGGTGGAGGTGGAGGTGGAGGTGGAGGTGGAGGTGGAGGTGGAGGTGGAGGCGGGATCGGCAGCGGCAGCGGGATCGGGCGCGGGAGCAGCAGCGGCAGCGGGATCGGGCGCGGGAGCAGCAGCGGAGGCAGGAGCGGGGGCAGAGGCAGGAATGTGGGCAGGGGCAACGGACTCGGCAGCGGTAGGAGCAGGCGCGGGTGGCGTGGTGGCGGGCGCGGAGCGTACGGCCGGCCTGGCGGTGAGCACCGACCAGGCGGCGATGACGACGAAGGCGAGCAACGCCACGATGTTGGCGACCCCGCCCACCTGGACGGCCCACTCGATGTCGCGCGCGTCGCCCACACCCAGGCGCAGCAGCAGCGAGGCGTGGAGCAGGACGGCCGGGGCGTACATCACCGGCCGGTACGGCAGCGGGCGGCGCAGCACGGCGGGGAAGATCACGGGGGCGTGGGCCATGATCATCGAGATGACGTAGCCGAGCATGATGGCGTGGAGGACGGCGTCGTAGGCGCGCCCCTCGGTCACGGCGCCGCCGAGCGTCCAGATGGCGCCGCCGACCGCGAGCCAGCCGTAGCCGGCGAGCAGGCAGACGGCGATGAACCGCGGCAGCCCGGTGGCGTGGACGGTACGCCGGGCCACGTCGTTGGCGGCGAGCCAGCCGGCGGCCGCCAGGAGGCTCAGCCCCACGAGCGTGAAGCCGAGCTCGGGCGCGATCAGGGCGAGGGCAGCGGCGGCCACCGTCGCGATCGCGATGCCGAGCGCGGTGTTGCTGGTGCGGGCGGAGAGAACCTCCAGCCGGGCGAGCTCGAGCCGCTCGCCGAAGATGGTCAGGACGAGGTAGCCGGCCAGCCACGGGGTGAGCGCCGGGACGGGGACGCCGCCCGCCCAGAGCAGCGCGGCGCCCAGCGCCATGACCGCCCCGAGCACCTGGATGGTGACGGCGGCGGCGGGCTGGCGGGCGAGCAGGTTGCGGTAGACGAGCAGCAGCAGGATCTGGCCCAGGACCAGCAGACCCTGTCCGACGGCGAGGGGCACCGGCAGGATCAGCGCGAGCGCACCGAGCCCGGACGCGGCGGGCGCCGCGAACGCCCACGGCCGCCCCAGCGCGACGGCGCGCTCCAGGGAGATGACGGTGCCGACGAAGCCGAGCACCATGAGCAGGCCGTGGATGTCCGGCAGCCGGTCGATCGCGAGCGCGGGGCCGAGGTACTGCGGCAGGCCGAGCAGCCCGAGCGCGGCGTCGAGCCCGAAGATCATCGCGACGGCGCCGGGGACGAGGAAGGCGAGCCGGAAGCCGGTGCGGTGACGCAACGGCCGCACGGAACCTCGGGTCGTTGCGCCGGCGGTCCCCGTGCGCACCGGGGACGCCGGGGGCCTCGGCTGGTGGAGGGGCGCGGTCACGTGGGCCACATCCCCGGGGCGCCGATCCGCAGGCCATCGTCGACGGCGGCGTCGGTCGCCCCGCTCGTCGCACCGGCGGCACTCACGACGCCGGTCGCCGACCCGCGCACGACACCGGTCACCGACCCGCTCGTCACGCCCGTCGCCGCCTCGCTCGTCGCGTCGGTGGCACGCACGACGCCGGAAGTCGCCCTGCTCGTAGAGCCGGTGCCCGTCGTCGGGCCGGCTCCGGCGCCGTCGCGCCCGGGCCCACCGCGAGCGGCGACATACAGCAGGCAGGCCCCCGGCTCGACGAACGCGTCGAGCCGGACGTCGTCGGCGGGCACGTCCGCCGTCGCCAGGATCTCGCGCGCCATACCCAGGTGGGCGGCGCACACGACCTCCGGCCGCTCGGTGGCGAGCGCGAGCACGGGGCAGCGCGGCAACCGGAGCGTCTCGGTGCCGCCCACCTCGTCGACGGAGTACTCCGGGTCGAAGCCCGAGCGGTCGAGCAGTCGCTGCAGGTACCCGACGGGGGCGGTTACCTTGCGGGCCCCGCCGCGAGTGCCGCCGTCGCCCGGTCCGCCACCTCCGTGCCGACGATCGCCCGGCCCGCCGCGACGGACCGGGGCCCGCCCGGACCCGGCGGCGTCCGGGCCGTGCGCGACGTTGTCGCGATCGAGGATGGCCTGGCCCCAGGCCCGGCCGGCCTCGTGCGCGTGCCGGCGCAGAACCGGCCCGGCGGGGATGACGCGCGTGAGGTAGGTGACGAGCACCTGGGCGAGCACGGCGTACTCCGGGCTCGAGAACGACCCCTCGGGCGTGTACGTGTACGCGGAGGCGGGGCGGCCGCGCCCCGCGGGCGGGAGCTGGTCACGGCTGGCGAGGTGGGCGCGTACCAGCGCGTCGAGGTGCTCGCGAACCGTGTTGGGGTGCTGGCCGAGCCGCGCGGCCACCACCGCCACCGTCATCGGCCGCTGCGTCTCGACAAGCAGGTCGAGGACGGTGCGGCGCGGCCCGGAGAGCTGCTCGCGCCGGGTCGACGTCGTGGGCAGCGGACCCAATTTACTCATAGAAGGACCGTAGTAATTATGCGCGTCGTCGTCCAGCGCGCCGGCCGTGACGCAGACCACGGGTGTCCGTTCCGGGACGCGAGACTGGTCACAACAGGGTAACGATCTCACCTCGCTTTCATCCACGCCTTTCCCCGCGCTGGCAACGGAAAACCCATGTCTATCCACTTAATCCCCCCTTCATCGAAAGATGCGCATGGCGCCGAAATTTGCGACCATGAGGAGTCCATTCCCGTGGTCGCGGTGCAGCCGCCCCGTGGCAGCGCCGCCCACCGGCGCGCTCCACGGCTGGCACGCCGGGCCCAGGACCGTCCCGTGGCCACTCCCTGCCGGGGACGACCCATGAACATGCGCGCGGCCGGCGGCGTCACGACCTGACGCCGCCCGGTCGTGTCCGAACCCGTGATGAGGTGAACGTGAGCGCCATCAGCGCTGAGCACGTCTACAAGGTTTTCGGTAGACGAGCACCCGAGGCCGTCAAGCGCCTGCAGGCCGGCAAGAGCCGCGACGAGGTCAAGCCGCTCGGCACGGCCGCCGTCATCGACGCGTCCTTCGAGGTGGACAAGGGCGAGACGTTCGTCGTCATGGGCCTGTCCGGCTCGGGCAAGTCCACGCTGATCCGGATGCTCAACGGGCTCCTGCCGTCGACGTCCGGCCGCGTCCTCATCGACGGCGCCGACATCTCCGACGTCTCCCCCGCCGAGCTGCGCGCCATCCGCCAGAAGAAGGTCTCGATGGTCTTCCAGCACTTCGCGCTGATGCCGCACCGCACCGTGCTCGACAACGCTGCCTACCCGCTCGAGATCCAGGGCGTCGGCAAGACGGAACGGCGCGAGCGGGCCGCCCATTCGCTCCAGATGACCGGACTCGGCGGTTGGGAGGACTCCCTGCCCGCCCAGCTCTCCGGCGGCATGCGCCAGCGCGTCGGCCTGGCCAGGGCCCTCGCCGCGGACACCGACATCCTGCTCATGGACGAGGCGTTCTCCGCGCTCGACCCGCTCATCCGGCGCGAGATGCAGGACCAGCTCGTCGAGCTGCAGGCCACGCTCGGCAAGACGATCGTCTTCATCACGCACGACCTCAACGAGGCCATGCGCCTGGGGGACCGCATCGCCGTCATGCGGGACGGACGCATCGTGCAGATCGACACCGCCGAGCAGATCCTCTCCTACCCCGCCGACGACTACGTCGCCCGGTTCATCGCGGACGTGGACCGGTCGCGGGTGCTGACGGCGCAGACGTTCATGAGCCGTCCGGTGGTGACGATCCCGCTCACGAGCGGCCTGCAGGTGGCCCTGCGCGAGATGCGCCAGGTCCAGGTCTCCGCGGCCTACGTCGTGGACCGGCACCGCGTGCTGCACGGGTCGGTCTACGACGACGAGCTCCTCGCCGCGCACCGCCAGGGCACCAAGAACCTCGACACCCTGGTGCACCCGGACACCTCCGCCGTCGGACCCGACACCCCGCTGGCAGAGATGTTCGCCCCGGCGGCCGAGGCCCGCCTCCCGCTGGCCGTGGTCGACGACGAGCGCCGCCTCCTCGGCGTCGTCCCGCGCGTCGCGCTGCTCGATGCCATGTCCCCGACGACCTCCGCGAGCAGCGCGCCGAGCCCCGAGCCCGCACCGACCGGCGCAGCAGACGCCGTCAGCGACGCCGGACACCCGGCACCCACCGTCGGCGACACCGGACACCCGGCACCCACCGTCGACCTGCCCACCGAGGGCACCACGCCGGTGGACACCCCGGGCACCGACGAAGGGGGGACCCGATGAACGGGGAGTTCTTCCGCATCCCGCTCGGTGACTGGGCCGAGAGTTTCGTCGAGTGGCTGACGAACAGCTTCGCCGGCTTCTTCGACGTCCTCCGGGCCATCCTCGAGGCGGGCTTCGACGGCGCCAACCTGATCCTCAGCAGCCCACCGTTCTGGATCGTCGCGATCGTGCTGGCCGTGCTCGCCTACTGGGCCAAGGGCAAGCGGCTGGCGGTCGCCAGCCTCGTCGGCTTCGCCATCATCGTGGGCGTGGACCAGTGGGAGAACGCGATGGCCACCCTCGCGCTGGTCATCGTGGCGAGCCTGATCGCCATCGTCATCGGCATCCCGGTCGGCATCTGGGCCGCCCGCAACAACACGGTGGCCGCCGTCGTCCGACCGATCCTCGATTTTCTCCAGACGATGCCCGCCTTCGTCTATCTCATCCCGGCCGTGCTCATCATCGGCGTCGGCGTGGAGCCGGGGATCGTCGCCACCATCGTCTTCGCGGTGGCCCCCGGCGTGCGCATGACCCAGCTCGGCATCCGACAGGTCGACCAGGAGGTCGTCGAGGCGGGCGCCGCCTTCGGCGCGACGCCGGGGCGCATCCTGCGCCAGATCCAGCTGCCGCTGGCCATGCCGACGATCATGGCGGGGCTCAACCAGGTCATCATGCTGTCCCTGTCCATGGTCGTCATCTCCGGCATGGTCGGGGCTCCCGGGCTCGGCCAGCCGGTCGTGCAGTCGCTGTCCAGCCTCAACATCGGGCTCGGCGTCGAGGCGGGACTGGCCGTCGTGATCCTGGCGATGTTCCTCGACCGGGTCACCGCTGCCCTGGGAAACCGCTCCGCCGTCTCCCGCGCCCTGCAGACGCGCGCTGCCGACGACTGACCCTCTCGGCCCGGCCCGGGTGGCACCCGCTGCCGCACCGCCGGGCCATCACACCTGCCACACCGACCAACAACCAGAGCGTCCCCTGCGCTCACGGAAGGAAAACGGATATGCAGAACACGAAGCGACGCGGGGTAGCCCTCGCACTGACCGCGGCCCTCGCCTTCACACTTGCCGCCTGCGGCTCGGCGAACGAGCCGAAGGCGCCCGCAGCCGACACCTCGGGCGAGGCGGCCGCGACCGGCGCCAGCGCACCCGAGGACGCCGAGCCGATCACCATCGGCCTCTTCAACTGGGAGGAGGCGATCGCGGCCTCCTACCTGTGGGAGAACATCCTCACCGACGCCGGCTACGAGGTGAACCTCGAGACCGCCGACCCGGCCGTCATCTTCGCCGGTACCGCCTCGGGCGAGTACGACGTCAACTTCGACACCTGGTTGCCGCTGACCCACGCCGATTACAAGGACCGGTTCGGCGACGACATGGAGGAGCTCGGCATGTGGCTCGAGGACGCCCCGCTGACCGTTGCGGTCAACGAGGACGCCCCGATCACCTCCCTCGCCGAGCTGGCCGACAACGCCGACGCGTTCGGCAACCGCATCGTCGGCATCGAGGCCGGGGCGGGCCTGACCAAGCAGCTCAACGAGTCCGCCATCCCGACCTATGGGCTGGAGAACATGGACTTCGTCACCTCGTCGACGCCGGCGATGCTCGCCGAGCTGCGCTCCGCCATCGAGGGCGGCGAGAACATCGCCGTCACCCTGTGGCGCCCGCACTGGGCCTACGATGAGTTCCCGATCCGGGACCTCGAGGACCCCGAGGGGGCGATGGGCCAGCCCGACGACATCTACGCCTACGGCACCGCCGGCTTCTCCGAGGAGTACCCGCAGGTCGCCGAGTGGATCGGCAAGTTCAAGATGACCCACGAGACCATCGCCGAGCTCGAGAACGTCATGTTCAACGAGTTCGGGGGCTCCGACAACGAGGGGGCCGTCGCCCAGTGGGTCGCGGATAACCCCGACTTCGTCAAGGGCATCACCGGCTGACGCACCCGCCCGTCACACACGCCGGGCGACGGCCGGCCGGTCACGCATGCTGACGGCCGGCCTGTCACGCATGCTGACGGCCAGCCTGTTCACCGGCCCGGCGCCGCCTGACCGGCACGTCACATACACCGACGGCCAGCCGGCCTCTTCACCGGCCCAGCGCCACCTGACTGGCACGTCACACACCCCGACGGCCAGCCGGCCTCTTCACCGGCCCAGCGCCACCTGACCGGCACGTCACACACACCGACGGCCAGCCGGCCTCTTCACCGGCCCAGCGCCACCTGACCGGCCGGCAGCCGGTACACCGATGGCCCGCGGTCCTCGACCGCGGGCCATCGGCATCTCCGAAGGTTGGTCCGGCTGCGGCCGGGCACTGTCCGGCTGCATCCGGGCACTCCACCCGTTCCCGGGCGACTGCTTTGTCCACAGGCGAGCGCCCACCCGCAGCGCGCACCTCATCACCCTCGCCACGCTGTCTGCCATGGCCAACGCAGATCTCCGTGCTATCGAGCGCCTCGCCCGAGGTCAGGACCAGGTCGTCTCCCGCCGTCAGCTCCTCGAGCTCGGGGCAAGCCATGACTGGATCCGTCGCCAGATCCGCAACCAACGCTGGCAGCGCGTCTTCCCTGGCGTCTATGCCATCCACACCGGCCGGCCGACCTGGCGTACGCGCGCCCGGGCGGCGCTCATCTATGCGGGCCCGGGAGCCGCCCTCAGCCACTCCAGCGCCGCATACCACCACCTGCTCCGTGACCGGCCCGGCTCGGTGATCGTGGTCAGCGTGCCGGCCAACCGCCGGGTCCGTCCCCAACCGGGCCTCGTCGTCCGGATCCGCAACCGCATGCCGCCGTCGGGCGGACGCCTGCGTGCGATCTTCGAGGTCGAGACGATCCTGGACATGGCCAACCTGAGGACCACGAGCGAGGACGACGTCGTCGCGCTCGTCTGCGCACTCGCGAAGCGCAACTTCTCCATGACCGAGCTGGAGGCCGCCGTGCGCGCGCGCAGCAGACTTCGCCATCGACGCCTGCTCCTGGACCTTGGGCACCTCGTCGAGCACGGTATCGAGTCTCCGCTGGAGTTTCGATACCACGGCATCGAACGGCGGCACGGCCTGCCGGTCTCGGTGCTCCAGGAGCGGCAGCTCGTGCACCACCTCTGGCTACGAGCGGACTGCCGCTACCACGGGTTCCGGGTGCGGGTGGAGCTGGACGGACAGCTCGCGCACCCCGGTGGTCGAACCGACGCGGACACCATGCGCGACAACATCGTGCTGATCGCGAGCGACGAGATCACGCTGCGGTTCAGGTGGCGTCACGTCGTTGCTGCGCCGTGCGAGGTGGCCGAGCAGGTGACTCTCGCGCTGTGGTCCCGTGGATGGACGGGGCGGCCGACGCCGTGTGGCCCGCGCTGTGTGCTGCATCGGCTGACAAGGGCCACATGACGTGTGCGACAGCCCGACCCCGTCGCGCGTGAGCCGCTCTCGTGGCGCCCAGGCACACCTACCAGTCGCAGGCCAGCCCCCGTCGAGCGGGCGAGCGACACGCGGGGACACGCTACTCGCCAACCCCGCAGGGCGGACGTTGAGCGAAGACAAACGACTGATAGTCATGTCAAAGTCTTCGCGCAACAAGTTGGGCTGGGCGCGGCGCGTGGGATGGGCCGCAGCAGTTGCGATGGCCCCGGCACGTGGGATCGCCCGCAGCACGTGGGATCGCCCGCAACAGTTGGGCTGGGCGCGGCGCGCGGGATGGGCCGCAGCAGTTGCGATGGCCCCGGCACGTGGGATCGCCCGCAACAGTTGAAATGGCCGGCGTAGCGCGTGTGCGGCGGGTGGTGACGGGGAGCAGGAACCGCTCAGGCCGCCGGCGGTCCGCCCTGCGCGGTGACATCGACGCCCCGGAGCAGATCGGGCTCGAGGTAGATCTGCGCCTTGAGCGGCACGGCCGCGCGCACCCGTGACTCGGCGGCGTCGATCGCTCGGGCGACCTCCTCCGCAGTCGCACCCGGCGCCACCGCGACCTTGGCGGCGACGAGGACGTCGTCGGGGCCGAGGTGCATGGTGCGCATGTGGATGACGGACTCGACCCCGTCCCCGACCAGTGCGGCCTCGATGGCCCGGCGGTGCTCCGGCAGAGCGGACTCGCCGATGAGCATCGAGGTCATCTCCCTCGCCAGGAAGGCGGCGACGAGCACGAGCAGCACGCCGATCGCCGCGGAACCCACGGCGTCCCAGCGACCGTCACCGGTCCCCAGCGTCATACCCACGCCGAAGAGGCCGAAGACGAGGCCGAGGAGCGCGCCGGTGTCCTCCAGGATGATCACCGGGATCTCCGGTGAGCGGGACGCCTTGACGAACTCGAACAGGGACATGTCCCCGCGGACGCGGGTGGCCTCCTGGACCGCGGTGCGCAGCGCGAACCCCTCCATGACCATCGCGAGCAGCAGGACGGCGATGGGCACCCACTGCCAGGAGTCGATGGGATGGGGGTCGGCGAACTTGTGCCAGGCCTCGTACAGCGCGAAGAGGCCACCGAGTGTGAAGAGCACGATGGAGACGACGAACGCGGCCACGTAGCGCACCCGCCCGTAGCCGAACTGGTGGACGGCGGATGCCCGGCGCGTGGCCCGCTTCCCACCGATCAGCAGCAGGAGCTGGTTGGAGGAGTCGGCGACGGAGTGCACGGACTCGGCGAGCATCGAGCTCGACCCGGTGAGCAGGTAGCCCATGAACTTCGCGACGGCGATGCCGACGTTCGCCGCGAGCGCGGTGACGACCGCCCTGGTGCCACTTCCGGATGCCATGGTGCTCCCCGACGTTCCACGGGGACCGGTTCCGGCCCCGCAGGACAGGTTAGTGGCGCGAGGCGGGCTGGGTTGCCCCGAGGCGCGGGGCGGGCGGCGCAGGCGAGTAGCGCGAGGCGGGATGGGTTACCCCAGGGG
>NZ_JBTSDU010000113.1:0-10288 GCF_054605595.1 Georgenia sp.
CGCCGCCAGCCGGGCTGGGGTTGTGGTTGTGGTTGTGGTTGTGGTGAGCATCTGCTGGTCATACGCCAGCAAATCCTCACCACAACACCCGCAGGGGGCACTGACGGGGCGGGCATCGAGGCGTTGGGGCGGGTGAGCCGCGCCGCAGCGTGCGAAGGGTCAGCACCCCGAGGGCCAGCCGCAGCGTGCGAAGGGTCAGCGCCCAGGAGCCCGCCACAGCACGAGCGCCCCGCCGGTCGTCATGCGACGCACCCGGGTACCGCGTGGCACGGCGACGACGTCGCCCGCGGCGTCCGCGGCGAAGATGCGGTGGCCGGGGTCGGCGATGGAACGCAGGAGCTCGTTGTCCGCGCGCACTCGCGCGAGCTCCCGCTCGAGCTCGAGGATGCGGCTGATCCCGGCGAGGTTGACGCCCTCGTCCTGGCTCAGCCGCTGGATCTCCCGCAGCACCAGGACGTCGCGCATGGAGTAGCGCCGTCCCCGGCCGCGCGTGCGCTGGGGACTGACCAGGCCCAGGCGGTCGTACTGACGCAGCGTCTGCGGGTGCATCCCGGCGAGCTCGGCGGCGACCGAGATGGGCAGTACGGGAGCGTCCTCCCGCTTCGACGTGCTCACGGCCATGTCCGCTCCTCCCTCCCGCCCTGCTCGTCTCGGTCGTCTCGGTCGTCTCGCCACGCTCATCCAGTCACCCGCCGGAGCACCGCGCGGACGACACGCCGTGTGCCTACTGCGCCGCCAGCTCGGCGAGGCCCTCGCGCGGGTTGGCGCCCTCGTTCGCGGCCGCGAACTCCTTCACCGCCGCCTTCGCGGTGGTGCTCAGGCGGGTGGGCACCACGACGTTCACGGTGACCAGGAGGTCCCCCTCGGACCCCTTGGTGCCGCCGAGGCCCTTGCGCCGCACGCGGAGGGTGCGGCCCGACGGTGTCCCCGCCGGCACCTTGAGCTTGACCGGGCGCCCGTCGAGCGTGGGGACGTCGACGGTCGCCCCCAGCGCGGCCTCGTCGAAGGTGATCGGCAGTGAGACGCGCACGTCCTTGCCCTCGAGGGAGAACACCGGGTGCGTCTCGACGCGCACGGTGACGATGAGGTCGCCGGGCTCGCCACCGTTGGCACCGGGCCGCCCCTTGCCGCGCAGCCGGATCTTCTGGCCGTCCTGCACGCCCGGGGGGATCCGGGTGGTCATGGTGCGACCTTCGACGGTCAGTTGCGCGGTGGAGCCGGACACGGCTTGCCGGAACGGCAGGCGGGTGGTGGCGGAGACGTCGGCCCCGCGCTGCGCCGCCCGGCGTCGGGCGCCGAACCCACCGCTGCCGAACATGCCCGAGAGGATGTCGTCGAAGCCGCCGCCGCTCTGCGAGGAGGTGCCCGGCGTCGAGTAGCGCACCCGGGTCCCGCCCGGCGCCCCGGCGCTCTGGCCGAACATCTCGCTGAACAGGTCCTCGAACCCGGCGCCGGATCCGCCCGAGCCGGCCGAGAACCGGGCGCCACCGCCGGCCATGGCCCGCAGGGCGTCGTACTGCTTGCGTTGCTCGGTGTCCGAGAGGACCGCGTACGCCTCACCGACGGACTTGAACTTCTCCTCGGCGGCGTTGTTCCCGGGGTTCTGGTCCGGGTGGTACTTGCGCGCCATCTTGCGGTAGGCCTTCTTGATCGCGTCGGCGTCGGCGTCCTTGGGGACACCGAGGACAGCGTAGAAGTCCTTCTCCAGCCAGTCCTGTCCGGTCATCCCGCCTCACCTCCTCGATCGTTCGGTCCTACCGGACGGTGCCGCGGCGAAGATCCCGCCGCGGCACCGCGTGTCACGGCACTGCCTCATTCGGGGCTCGTGACCGCGACGCGCGCGGCGCGGAGCACCCGTTCTCCGGCACGGTAGCCGGGTTGGAGGACCTGCGAGACCGTTGTCGACGTCGCCTCGGGGTCTGCGGTGCTCATCAGCGCCTCGTGTACCTCGGGGTCGAACTCGTCACCGACCGCACCGTAGCGCTCCACCTGGAAGCGCGAGGCGAGCGTGCCCTCGATCTTCTCCGCGATGGTCGCGAACGGGCCGGTCAGGTCGCCGTGCCGGCGGGCGAGCTCGATCTCGTCGAGCACCCCGAGCAGCGACTCCACGACGTCGAGCACCCCGGCCTGCCGGTGCGAGCCGGCCTCCTGCTTCGACCGGCGCACGTAGGCGTTGTACTCCTGCTGGACGTTGTAGACGTCCGCATTGCGCCGGGCGAGCTGGTCCGCCAGGTCGAGGGCCTCGGCCTGCGCCTTGGCGAGCGGGTCCGCCACGTCACCCTCAGCTTCACCCTCGGCCTTGGCCTCGGTACCCGGTACGGCACCCGCGGGGGCCTCCCCCTCGGGGTGGCGCACCTTCCCGGTCTCGGGGTCGATGCGCCGTTTGTCGTGGACGACGGGCTTGTCCGCCTGCTCCTCCTCGCCGGGGGCTGTCACTTGTTCTCCTCATCGTCGACGATCTCGGCGTCCACGACGTCGTCGTCCGCGGCGGGGTCGCCGGTGCCGGCGTCGAAGCCGGGCGCGCCCTGCGGGCCGGCGTCAGCGCCCTCGGCGGCCTGCTGGGCGTAGAGGGCCTCGCCGATCTTCTGGCTCTTGGTCGTCAGGGCCGCCTGGGCGGTCTTGACGGCCTCGAGGTCCTCGCCCTCGAGCGCCTTCTTCAGGTTGTCGACGGCGGAGCGCACCTCGGAGCTGACGTCCTCGGGGAGCTTCTCCGCGTTCTCCGTCAGCAGCTTCTCGGTGGAGTAGACGAGCTGCTCGGCGGTGTTGCGGGTCTCGGCCTCCTCGCGGCGCTGGGCGTCCTCGGCGGCGTGCGCCTCGGCCTCTTTGATCATGCGGTCGATCTCGTCCTTGGGCAGGGCCGAGCCGCCGGTGATGGTCATCGACTGTTCCTTGCTCGTGCCACGGTCCTTGGCGGAGACGTGCACGATGCCGTTGGCGTCGATGTCGAAGGTGACCTCGATCTGCGGCATGCCGCGGGGGGCCGGGGCGATGCCGGTCAGCTCGAAGGTGCCCAGCGGCTTGTTGTCCCGGGCGAACTCGCGCTCGCCCTGGAACACCTGGATGAGCACGGAGGGCTGGCTGTCCTCGGCGGTGGAGAAGACCTCGGAGCGCTTGGTCGGGATGGCCGTGTTGCGCTCGATGAGCTTGGTCATCACCCCACCCTTGGTCTCGATGCCCAGGGACAGCGGCGTGACGTCGATGAGGAGGACATCCTTGCGGTCGCCCTTGATGACGCCGGCCTGCAGTGCTGCGCCGACGGCGACGACCTCGTCCGGGTTGACGCCCTTGTTGGGCTCCTGGCCGCCGGTGAGCTCCTTGACGACCTCGGTCACGGCGGGCATGCGGGTGGAGCCGCCGACGAGAACCACGTGGTCGATGTCGGACAGCTTGATGCCGGCGTCCTTGATGACGTTGTTGAACGGGCCCTTGGTGCGCTCGAGCAGGTCCGCCGTCATCTCCTGGAAGGCGGCCCGGGTGAGCTTCTCGTCCAGGTGGATGGGGCCCGCCTCGCTCATCGAGAGGTACTGCAGCGAGATGTTGGTGCTCGTCGCGGAGGAGAGCTCCTTCTTGGCCTGCTCGGCGGCCTCACGCAGTCGCTGGAGGGCGATCTTGTCCTTGGCCAGATCCACGCCGTTCTTGTTCTTCACCTGCTTGACCAGCCAGTCGACGATGCGCTGGTCCCAGTCGTCACCGCCGAGGCGGTTGTCGCCGTTGGTGGCGCGCACCTGGATGGTGGAGAAGTCGTCCTCGTCCTTGCCCACCTCGAGGAGGGAGACGTCGAACGTGCCACCACCGAGGTCGAAGACCAGGATGAGCTCGTCCTCCTTGCCCTTGTCCAGGCCGTAGGCGAGAGCGGCCGCGGTGGGCTCGTTGACGATGCGAAGCACGTTGAGGCCGGCGATCTGGCCGGCGTCCTTCGTGGCCTGGCGCTCGGCGTCGTTGAAGTACGCCGGGACCGTGATGACGGCGTCGGTGACGGGCTCGCCGAGGTAGGACTCGGCATCCTTCTTGAGCTTGCCGAGCACGCGGGCGGAGATCTCCTGCGCCGTGTACTTCTTGTCGTCGATGGCGACGTGCCAGTCCGTGCCCATGTGGCGCTTGACCGAACTGATGGTCCGGTCGACGTTGGTCACGGCCTGGCGCTTGGCGACCTCACCGACCAGGACCTCGCCGGACTTGCTGAAGGCGACCACCGAGGGGGTGGTGCGGGCACCCTCGGCGTTCGCGATGACGGTGGGCTCTCCACCCTCGAGGACGGAGACCACCGAGTTGGTGGTGCCCAGGTCGATTCCGACCGCTCGTGCCATGTGCGTTGCTCCTTCGTCTCGGCGTCGGCGCGTGCCGCCGGTGCCTGGTTGAGTCGTATGCACTCAAGTCTCCGTGTCCGTTCCGTCTCAGTCAAGCCGAAACCCAAGAACTTGAGCCTATGTGACTCAACCCACGCGTGACTCCGAAGATTCCCTCCCCTGGCGACTCCGGCCCCCGACATCGGGCGCGAGCCCTTGGTCGAGGAGATCGAGGTGACCGCTCGCACGACGGTTGGGCCGGGTGGGCCACGACCCCTGACGCACGTGAGCAAGGGTCTGGCCTGAGGCACGTGAGCAAAGGTCAGACCTGAGGCACGTGAGCAAGGGTCAGCGAGCTGACGCTGGTGTGATCGTGCTTGCCCTACACCGGGATCTGCGGCAGCGGCACCGTCCCGCGGAGGTCGATGCAGTCGAGCCGACAGCGCCCGCCTCGCCGGGCGAGTCCGCACGCGAGAGCAGCGAGGCCCTACCGCCGTTCCGGGCAGTCGTCACCACCGTCGACGCCGCCGACCTCCACTCGTCGTGGCGCCCGGGCTGCCCCGTCGGACCCGAGGACCTGCGGGCGATCGACGCGCCCCACTGGGGCTACGACGGCGCGGTCCACACCGGCCGTCTCATCGTCGCCGCCGACCTGACCGACCCGGTCGAGGCCGTCCTGGGCGAGCTCTGCGCCGCTCGCTTCCCGGTCGAGCGGATGACTCCCGTGGAGGCCTACGGCGGCGACGACAACGCGGGTATGGCCGCCAACGACACCAGTGCCTTCAACTGCCGACCGGTGACGGGTGGCTCGTCGCGGTCCGAGCACTCCGACGGTCGGGCGGTCGACGTCAACCCGCCGGTCAACCCATACGTCGACGGGACCTTCGTCGCACCGCCCGAAGGCGCGGCCTACCTCGACCGCGACGGCCCGGGCACCGGCATGATCCGGGCCGACGACGCCACGGTCGAGACCTTTGCGACCCACGGGTGGGTCTGGGGCGGGACATGGGACTCACCCAAGGACTACCAGCACCTCTCCACCGCGGGCCGGTGAGCGGACCAGCACGTTCCGACGTCGGCCGATGATCGGCGCGCCCGCAGCGCTCGTACCGGTCGGCGTGACCGTTCTTGTGGTGGCCTCGACCGGCGCGAGCGCTCGTGCCGGGGCAGGATGAGGGTATGACCTCCGCCATCGCCGCCCTGGTGATCGACGCCCACGACGTCCGCCGCATCGCCGACTTCTGGGTGGCCGCCCTCGGCTGGGTGGTCCAGGAGGACGACGACGGCATCAGCATCACCCCGCCCGACGGCGGCCCGGGCATCGACGTCCTCCCCGTCCCGGAGGCGAAGACCGTCAAGAACCGCCTGCACCTGGACCTGCGGGCCGACGGCTCGACCCAGGCCGCCGAGGTCGAGCGGCTGCTCGGCCTCGGCGCGACCCGCACCGACGTCGGCCAGGGGCCGGACGTCAGCTGGGTCGTCCTCACCGACCCGGAGGGCAACGAGTTCTGCGTGCTGTCCCGGTCGGTGCAGGACGTCGCGGCCGAGATCTCGTAGCCGCCGGCCCGAGTCAGATCTTGGCGTCGATGTCCTGATAGCCGGAGTCCTCGCGGGTGCCGCCCATGCCGTCCCCGACGGCGGCGTAGTCGTGGATCCACGACACCGACCGGACCCACTTGACCATCTTGTACCCGTGCATCGACTCGACCCGCAGTCGCAGCGGCGCCCCGTACATGTCGGGCAGCGGAGCCCCGTTCATGCCCCACGCGAGGATGGTCTCCGGCTCCATGGCGACCTCGCGGGGCAGGATCGTGTAGTACGGCTCGACCGGCCGTCCGTCGGACATGTGCTGCGCGGTCCCGAAGGACTCGATCATCACGTACTCCGCGCCGGGCGCGGGCTCCACCTGCGCGAGAACGTCCCGAAGTGGGATGCCGGACCACTTCGCGATGCCGGTCCAGCCCTGCATGCAGGTGTGCATGGTGATCTGGTCCTGCGCGGCGATGGTGCGGAGCTCGTCGAGGGAGAACCTCTTCGGCTCCGCCGCGAGACCACCGACCTCCAGGCGGAAGTCCCGGAAGCCGTTCTCGCGCAGGCCCAGCCACTGCGGGGACTGCTTCTCGTCCGGCGGCCGGGTGTTGACCCAGTGGAACGGGGAGATGTCCTGCTCCGTGTACGCCCCCATGCGCTGCCGGGACGTCAACGGCTCGAGCAGGAGCTTCTTGACCGGCCGCTGCAGCCGGTACAGCAGTCGCTGGGCGCGACGCCTGTCCGCGAGCGACCAGTACGAGGCGAGGATCCACAGCAGGACCACGATGGTCACGCCGAGGATCACGCGGATGACGGCCTGCCCGACCAGGGCGGGGTCGTACTCCTGGCCCAGCATCATGTGCACGAGGTTGTGCTCGGGGTGGACGAGGAGGACGAGCGCGACGTGGATGAGTGCGAAGCCCACGAAGGCGGCCATCCCGAGGAAGTGGATGGACCGGGCCGCCTGACGGCCACCGAAGAGCTTCGGGTACCAGGGGAATCGCCCGGCGACGGCGGGCGACATGGCCGCACCGGTGGCGATCATCAGCGGGGCGATCAGGAAGACGACGGAGAAGTAGCCGAGCTGTTGCAGCGCGTCGTAGGGGCTGAAGAGCTCGAGCGACGGCACGTCGAACCCGGCGTAGATCTTCAGCGACTCCCACGCCTCACCGAAGATGCCCCAGGAGGTGGGCACGATCCTGCGCCACTGGCCGGTGCCGAAGAGCAGCACGACGTAGATCAGGCCGTTGAGGATCCACAGTGCCGTGATCAACCCGTGCCACGCCCGGCCGATGCCGATCACGCCCCGCCCCGGCAAGGCGATCAGGGGATGGAGACTGCGCTGGTCGTCCCTCGCGGTGAAGGCACCGACCTCGTGCGAAACCTTGTCCTTGGTGAACCTCAGCCACTCGGTGCCGGGCCCGCAGTCGTTACGCCAGTACAGCCGCGGGTGCGAGGCCAGCACCTCCCAGCCGGACCGCACGAGCAGCCCGAGGAACAGGAAGTTGACGAGGTGGGTGATCTGCAACCACCAGGGGAAACCCAGGGCGTCAGCGCCCGTCACCGCTTGGCTCAAGATGGGATGCACGGCCTGCTCCTCGTCGTGTCGGCAATGCAAGGTCCCAGTATCGGAGAGTCCTGGCCGTCTCCATCATGACCCAGAGCCGCGCACCCGACGGCACGACACGCGCCCGGGAGGTCTGCGGCGGCGACGTGGTCGGCTGCCTTCCTTCGTGGCGACGACGGAGCGGTCCGGGCGATCAGTCGCTGCGCAGGACGGCGAGCATCGCCCGCTCGATGACGACCCTGGTGGCCGGATCGAGGCTGAGCGCAGTCGGGTTCGACTGCCGGAACGCGTGGATGCCCGCCGGCAGACAGGCGACGGCGCACGCGGCGCGCACCCGGAGCACGGCCGCCTCGTCCGGGTCGGCGGGGAGCGGGCCGGCGAGGGCGTCGGCGACCTGCTGGGGCAGCGGGACGCCGCCGGCGAGCTGGCTCAGATGGGCCGCGATGGCCGGGTCGGAGATGGCGACCAGGATCTGGGGCCCGACGTCGCCCGCGACGTCGACCAGGCGGGAGACGAGCCCGGCACGATCCGCGGGGACGTCGACGAGGACCTCGCGGACCCGGCTCAGCGCCGGGGCGAGCACGCGGTCGAGCAGGGCCTCCTTGGACGGGAAGTGGTAGTACAGCGCCGCCTTCGTCACACCCATCCGGTCGGCGATGTCACGCAGCGAGGTACCGGCGTACCCCTGACGCTCGAACAGGTCCAGGGCGATCTGGACGATCCGTTCGCGCGTCCCGACCTCCGTGACGGTGTCCATCGCCTCACGCTCCTACTTGACGACCGGCAGGTAAGGAAGTCTACTCTGACACCTCACTTACCGGTCGGCAAGTAAGGCGGAGAGATGCGTACGTTCGGAATGTGGAGCTACCGGCATCCGGTGGTGGTCGTGCTGCTGTGGGTGCTCGCGATCGGCGGGGTGCAGATCGCCGCCGGCGTGATCGGCACGGACTACCGCAACAGTTTCGCCCTGCCGGGGACCGACAGCCAGGCCGCGGTGGACCTGCTCGACGAGCGCTTCGCCGCCGCGTCCGGGGACGCCGACACGCTGGTCGTACGGTCCGCCATGGGATCCGTGAACGATCCGGACGTCCGCGCCGAGGTGGACGCGCTGCTCGCCGAGGTGGCCGGGATCGACTCGGTCATCGCCGTCCGCAGCCCGTACGGGCCGATGGGTGCGGGGCAGATCAGCGAGGACGGCACGGTGGCCTACGCCTCGGTCCAGTACGCCACCGCCGGGATCGAGGTCCCCCGCACGGATCTCGAGGCGCTGACGGGTCTGGTCGACGACGCCGCGACCGACACGCTGGAGGTCTCCGTCGGGGGCCAGGGCGTGGCGGCGCTGTCCACCCCCGAGGTGGGTGCCGGCGAGCTGATCGGGGTGGCATTCGCCGCACTGGTGCTGTTCGTCGCGTTCCGTTCGGTGGTGGCCATGGCGCTGCCGATCGTCTCCGCCGCCGCCGCCCTGGGCGTGGCCGTCGGGCTGGTGCGGCTCGGCTCGAACGTGGCGACCATCTCGGACGTCGCTCCCGTCCTGGGCATCCTGCTGGGCCTCGGCGTGGGGATCGACTACGCGCTCTTCATCCTCAACCGGCACCGGATGAATCTGCGCACCGGCATGCGCCTGCGCGAATCCGTCGCCACCGCGCTGGACACCTCCGGCCGCGCCGTCGCCTTCGCCGGGGTCACCGTGGTGATCGCGCTGGCCGGCCTGTTCGTGACGGGTATCGAGTTCCTCTACGGCATGGCGGTGGCCGCGTCGATCTCGGTCGTCTTCACCGTGCTGGCCGCCGGCACGCTCCTGCCGGCGCTCCTGCGGCTCGCCGGCCGCCGGGTGCTGTCCCGGGCCGACCGTCGCGCCCTCGACACCGGCCGACTGGAGCACAACCCGGCCAGCCCCGGGTTCACCCGCTGGGCGAACCTCGTGGCCCGCCGTCCGGCCACGCTGGTGCTGATCGCGGTCGCCGTGCTGGGCGTCGTCGCCTACCCGGCGTCGGACCTGCGGCTGGGCACGGCGGACCAGGGCAACGACGCCGCGGGCACCACGACCAGGCAGGCCTACGACACCCTTGTCGGGGCGTTCGGACCGGGTGTGAACGGTCCGCTGGTCATCGCGGTGGACCTCAGCGAGAACCCGATGCCCGTTCCACCACAGGCTGCGACCGGGGCCGGGGCTCCCCCGGCCGGATCCGGGGCGGCGACCGACGGCGTCATGGCGCCGGACGGCGTCACGCCCCCGGAAGGGGCCACACCACAAGGGGCCACACCACCGGCCGGTGGGGCTCCCGCGCCGGCCCCGCAGACGCCGCCCCAGCTGGCGGGGCTGATGGCCGGGCTGCGGGCCGACCCGGCTGTCGCCGACGTGATCGGGCCGATACCGAGCGAGGACGGCACCGCCGCGGTGATACGGGTGGTACCCACGACCAGCCCCCAGGACCAGGCCACCAGCGACCTGATCGAACGGGTCCGCACCGACCTCGTCCCCGCTGCGGAGGAGGCCTACGGCCTCGACATCCACGTCGGTGGCCCGACCGCGACGTTCGACGAGTTCGCCGAGCGCGTCCAGGACGCCATCCCGCTGTTCATCTCCCTGGTCGTCGGCCTCTCGATGCTCCTGCTCGTCCTCGCGTTCCGCTCCCTGCTCATCCCGCTGGTCGGCGCGCTGCTGAACCTGCTCTCCGCGGCCGCCGCGTTCGGCGTCGTCGTCGCCGTATTCCAGTGGGGCTGGGGTGCCGAGCTGATCGGGCTGGGCAAGGCGGGGCCGATCGAACCCTTCTTGCCTGTGATCCTCTTCGCGCTCCTGTTCGGGCTCTCGATGGACTACCAGGTCTTCCTGGTCTCACGCATGCACGAGGAGTGGATCCGCACCGGGGACAACGCCACCGCCGTCCGGACCGGTCACGCCGCC
>NZ_JBTSDU010000114.1:0-10130 GCF_054605595.1 Georgenia sp.
GTCCGGCCGGGTGCGGCGCGCCCCGCACCCGTCCTACTCCTCGGGGTCGGCCCAGTGACCGGCGTCGCGCTCCTGCCACAGCTCCTCGCGGGCCGCGGCCTTGGCGTCCATGAGGTCGTGGTAGCCGCGCCGCTTCTCCGCGCGGGTCGGGCGGTTCTCCTCCTCCATGCGCAGGTCGGTGCCGCGGGGGCCGAGCAGCTCGGCACCGGTCTGCATCGTGGGCTCCCAGTCGAAGACGACGCCGCCCTCGACGGGACCGATCACGACAGTGGCGCCGGAGACGGCACCGGCACGGAAGAGCTCCTGCTCGATGCCGATCTTGGCGAGCCGGTCGGCGAGGTAGCCGACGGCCTCGTCGTTGTTGAAGTCGGTCTGCCGCACCCACCGCTCCGGCTTGGCGCCGCGGACCTGGAAGTAGGGACCGCCCGGGCCGGTGCCCGGCCTGACGGTGAAGCCGGCGTCGTCCACGGCTGTGGGCCGCAGGATGACGCGGGTCGCCTCGGGACGCTGGGTCTCCTCGCGCGCCCGGGTGACGATCTCTGCGAGAGCGAAGGAGAGCTGCCGCATGCCCTCGTGTGAGGCGGTGGAGATCTCGAAGACGCGCAGCCCGCGCGCCTCGAGGTCGGGTCGAACCAGCTCGGCGAGGTCCCGCGCCTCGGGCACGTCGATCTTGTTGAGCACCACCACGCGGGGGCGCTCCATGAGCGGGACGCGGCCGCCGGCGATGTCGAGGTCGAGGCCGGCGGCATACGCGCCGAGCTCGGCCTCGATGGTGTCGAGGTCGGAGACGGGGTCGCGGCCGGGTTCGAGGGTGGCGCAGTCGAGCACGTGCACGATGACGGCGCAGCGCTCGATGTGGCGGAGGAACTCCAGGCCGAGGCCCTTCCCCTGGGAGGCCCCGGGGATCAGCCCCGGGACGTCGGCGACGGTGTACCGCTCCGACCCGGCCTGGACCACGCCGAGGTTCGGCACGAGCGTCGTGAACGGGTAGTCGGCGATCTTGGGCCGCGCGGCGGACATGGCAGCGACGAGGGAGGACTTGCCGGCGCTGGGGAATCCTACGAGGGCGACGTCGGCGACCGACTTCAGCTCGAGGATGAGCTCGATCGTCTCGCCCTCCTCACCGAGCAGGGCGAACCCGGGCGCCTTGCGCCGCGGCGAAGCGAGGGCGGCGTTGCCGAGGCCGCCGTGCCCGCCCTGGGCAGCCAGGAAGCGGGTGCCGGCGCCTACCATGTCGGCGAGCACCTCGCCGTCGGCGGACTTCACGACCGTGCCGTCGGGGACCGGGAGGATCAGGTCCTCCCCGTTCTTCCCGCCGCGCATGTCGCCTGCCCCCTGGGTGCCGGAGGTGGCGTTCTGGTGCGGGGAGTGGTGGTACTGCAGCAGGGTGGTGACCTGCGGATCGACGACGAGGACGACGTCGCCGCCGCGCCCGCCGTTGGCGCCATCGGGCCCGGCGAGGGGCTTGAACTTCTCGCGGCGGATCGAGGCGCAGCCGTTGCCGCCGTCACCGGCCGCCACGTGGAGCACCACGCGGTCTACGAAGGTGGCCATCGGCTTTCCTCTTCCCTGCCGTGCGGCCCCGTGGTGCGCCGCGCTAGTGGTTCCAAGCATGCGACAGGGGCGGACGGCGTCAAGCCGTCCGCCCCTGTCAGGAGCTGGTGGTGCTCAGGCGTCGGCGAGGACGATGTCCACGACCTTGCGGCCACGACGGTTGCCGAACTGCACGGCGCCGGGCTCGAGGGCGAACAGGGTGTCGTCCTTGCCGCGACCCACGTTCTGGCCGGGGTGGAAGTGCGTGCCGCGCTGACGAACGATGATCTCGCCGGCCTTGACGACCTGACCGCCGAAACGCTTCACGCCGAGGCGCTGGGCGTTGGAGTCGCGGCCGTTCCGGGAGGAGCTGGCGCCCTTCTTGTGTGCCATCTCGAACCTGCTTTCGTGTTCTTCGTCGTGGGGGGAACGGGCCCGGGCGGGCCGCGGGCTTACTTGATGCCGGTGACCTTGAGGCGGGTCCGCTGCGAGCGGTAGCCCATGCGCTTGCGGTAGCCGGTCTTGTTCTTGAACTTGATGATCGTGATCTTCGGGCCCTTCTCGGCCCGGACGATCTCGGCGGTGACCTTCACCTTGTCGAGGGCGCCGGCATCCGTGGTGACCTTGTCACCGTCGACGAGCATGATGGGCTCGAGTTCGACGGTTCCGCCGACCTCACCGGTCAACTTGTCGACGACGACGACGTCGCCGACGGACACCTTCTCCTGACGGCCGCCGGCCTTGACGATCGCGTACACCACGTTGCTGCTCATCTCTGTCGTTGCGGGTCGGGCCTCGCGCGGTCCCGGGACGACGATCCCGTCGGAGCGCAAGACTCACTGAGTGCGGCGGCCTCGTGAGGCGCACCGACGCCCCAGGTTACGCGTCGGCGCCGCGACGGGCAAATGACGCCGGGCCGGAATACGCCGGTCCCGTTGTGGGATCCGGCACAGGATGGCCGATCCTGGCGATGGGTGGCGCCGACGTCGCCTGGCACCGATGTCAGTGGCCACTGGGAGGGTACCGACATGGACGAGACACCCCGCCCCAGCGCCGCCGCCCTGCTCGCCGCATTCTTCGCACGTTCTCCCGTCCTCGCCCATCCGTCGGTGCGCGGGCACGCCGGGGAGGTACGGCGGCACCTGGAGGTCTACCTCGACACCGATTACGAGCGGTTCCTGACGCCTTCCGAGCTGGTGCTCGCCGGGGCGGAGCGCGAGCTCGACCCGGCGGGGGCGGTCGCCCGGGTCACCGACGCGGAGGCCCTGGTGGCGGGCCTGCCCGGGTTCGTCGACGACGCGTGGCTGATGCCGGGCGTGCCGCGCGCGCGGGCGCAGCTCTTCCTCGTGCTGCGACTGGTGGAGTGGCTCGTCGGTGCCGGCCACGTCGACCGCACCGAGATGGCCTGCTTCCTGCTCGACGTCGAGGCCGCGGTGGTGCGTGCACGGCGTGATCTACGGGACGCCGGCGCACCCCGCCGGACACGGGCCACCAGATGATCCGGCCGGTCGGTGAGCTCGGTAACCAGATGATCCGGTCAGTCGGTGAGCTCCGCGAGCGCGAGCGCCACCCGAGTGGGGCCCGAGATGAGCTCGGCCACGAGGCCCGCCGTGGCCGGGTCGTCGAGAGCGGCGACGACGACACGCGCCACGTCCTCACGCGGGACGGACCCCGATCCGGTGTGCCTGGCCATCGTGACGTTGCCGGTGCCCGGGTCGTCGGTCAGCCGCCCGGGCCGGATCACGGTCCAGTCGAGGTCGCGGGACATGAGGTCCTCGTCGGCCGCCTTCTTGGCGTCCATGTACGCGGCGTACACCTCGTCCTCGATACCCGCGCTGCCACGCTCGGCGCCGATCGCGGAGACCATCACGTACCGGTGCACCCCGGCCGCCTCGGCGGCGTCCGCGAGGAGCGCCGCGCCGCCACGGTCCACCGTGTCCTTGCGCTGGGCACCACTGCCCGGTCCGGCCCCGGCCGCGAACACGACGCCGTGCGCACCCTTCAGGAGGGCGGCGAGCTCGGCCACGGTGCCGTGCTCGAGGTCGAAGAGGACCGGTTCGGCCGCCACCTCGCGCAGGTCGGCGGCGTGGTCGGGGTTGCGGATCAGTCCGAGGACCTCGTCGCCACGCTCGGCGAGGTGTCTCTCGACGATGCGGGCGACCTTCCCGTGGCCCCCGGCGATGACGATCTTCATGCCCCCGACCTTACGTGTTGTTCGCGTACCGCCCTTTCGAGCTGCTCGCGCACCGTGTTCGCGTACCGCCGTTCGAGCTGCTCGAGCGCCCTCCCACGAACTCATTCGCGTACCGCGCCCTCGAGCATGCCCTGGATGAAGTGGCGCTGGAGGAAGATGTACAGCACGACGACGGGAAGCGCGACGAGCACTGCGCCGGCGGCGAGCAGCACGGTCCCCTGGACGTACTGGCCCTGGAAGAGGGCCAGGCCCAGCGGCGCGGTGCGGAGCTGGGCGTTGGGCGACATGACCAGCGGGATGAGGAACTCGTTCCATGTCCACATGAACGTCAGCAGCACGAGCGTGACCACGGCCGGTCTGGCGACCGGCACGAGGACCTGCCACAGGACCCGGTGGTGTCCGGCGCCGTCGAGGCGGGCGGCCTCGATGATCGACCGGTTCGCGCCGCGGAAGGTGGACCGCATCCAGAAGGTGCCGAACGCGATCGACTGCGCCACCTGCGGCAGGGCGATCCCCCAGTACGTGTTCGTCAGCCCGAACTTCTGGAAGTCGAAGAACAGTGGGACCACGATCGCCTCACTGGGCACCATGAGACCGAGCAGGAAGAGGTAGAAGATCGCCGTCGAGCCCCGGAAGCGGAACGCGCCGAGCGCGTAGCCGGCCATGAGCGAGCAGACACCGGCCACCACCACCACGATGACCGCGACGACGACGGAGTTGCGCATGTACTCCCCGAACCGGCCCTGCTCCCAGGCCCGTCCGAAGTTCTCCGGATGCACCGCTCCGGCCGCCGCGTCCACCGGCGTCTCCGGGGACAACGCGGTGACCAGGATCGTGACGATCGGGGTCAGGGCGATGACCGTGAAGACGAGAAGGATCACGTAGTTGCCGAGGCGCTCCGCGCCGGAGATCCTCACGACTCCCGCTCCCCGATACGGTTCACGACCAGGTTGATCACGAAGATCAGGGCGGTCAGCACCACGGCCACCGCCGTCGCGGAACCGACCTCGCCGAGCTGGAAGGCCCGTCGGTAGACCTCGTAGGAGGGCACCGTCGTCGACCTGCCCGGCCCGCCGGATGTCGTGACGTACACGAGGTCGAAGGTCTTCAGGGCCGCGATGATCGTCAGCGTCAGCGCGACGACGATCTCGGCGCGCACCGACGGCAGCGTGATGTACCAGAACTGGCGGACCATCCCGGCGCCGTCGAGCGTCGCGGCCTCGTACAGCTCGGTGGGGACCCGGGACATGCCCGCCATGAGCAGGACGGTCACCAGGCCGGTGGACACCCACGTGCCGATGAGTCCGACGGCCGGCAGCGTGAGTGTGAAGTCACCCAGCCAGGGACGCGTCCAGGTCTCGAGGCCGACGGCGCGCAGGACGTCGTTCAGCAGGCCGTCCGGGGCGTAGATCTGCCGCCACGCCACCGCGACGACCACCATGGCGATCACCTGCGGCAGGAACACGATGGTGCGGAAGAACGCGAGGCCGCGCACCTGCCCGCGCGTGAGGATCGCGGCGAGGACGAGGCCGATCGCGAGCGGGAGGACCGCGAAGAAGAAGATGAGCACCAGGGCGTGCGTGAACGCCGCCCGCAGTTGCTCGTCGGCGAAGACGTCCGCGTAGTTGGCGAAACCGACGAACGTGGCCAGCGTCAGCCCGTCCCACTCGTAGAGCGAGAGCAGCACCGCCCGGCCGAGCGGGTAGATCAGGAAGAGCACGTACAGCACGAGCGCGGGCAGCAGGAAACGCCACGGGGCCAGCCCGTACATGCTGCGCCGGCGGGCGGGCCGGGCGGGACGTGTCACATCCTGCCCGGCTCGCTCACCCGGCCGCGACGAGCTCATTCAGCGACGAACTCGGCGTAGTCCGCCTCGACCGTCTCGGTGAGTTGCTGGGGGGTGATCCGCCCCGCCATGAGCTCCTGCAGCCCCTGACCGAGGGTGGTGGCCATCGTCGGCGTGCCCCAGTCGAGGTACGGGAGGAGTCCACCGGCCTCGGAGACCGCCCCGAAGGCGGTGTAGATCTCGTTCTGCACACCGGAGGCGGGTGCATTCTCGGCGGTCTCGACCACCGGCATGTTGCCGGTCTCCGCGAGCACCTTCATGGCGTCGACGCTGGTGATGAAGTCGATGTACGCGGCGGCGACGTCGGGGTCCGCGGCGGCCGAGGTGATCGTGAACGGCAGGCCGGTTCCGCCCGTGGTGACGGAGGTGCCACCGGCCTCGACAGGCGGCGGGGCGAAGAAGCCGACGTCGTCGCCCATCGCTGCCTCGAGGTCCGCGGCCAGCCAGGAACCGCCGATGAGGTAGACGCCGTCCCCCTGGGTCAGGGACTGCCAGGCGGCGTCGTAGTCGGTGCCGTTGAAGCCCTCGTTGAAGTAGCCGGCCTGGGCCCACTCCTGCAGGGTGGTCGCGGCGGCCACGTTCTCCTCGGTGGTCCAGCTCGCCCCGGGGTTGCCGAAGCCGAGCGTACGGATCGTGTCGGCGTCGACGTGGGTGCCCTGGATGGGACCGAAGACGTGCAGCGCCGGCCACTGCTCGATGTTGCCCAGCAGCAGCGGGGTCTGCCCGGCGGCGGCGATGGTGGCGAGCTGCCCCTCGAAGTCGCCCCACGTCTGCGGAAGCTGCAGGCCGAGCTCGGCGAGCTTGGCCCTGGAGTAGAAGACGCCGACGATCTCCCCGACCTGGGGCATGCCGTACAGCGAGCCTTCGCCGAAGACGGTGCCGTCGGGGCTGTAGCTGGAGTACTGCAGGACGGACTCGGGGTACCTCTCGGGCCACGCGTACGCCTCGGACCACGGGTCCAGCGCGACCAGCTGGTCGGCGGCGACGAACTGACCCATCTGCGCGCGGGCATTGTTCGCCTGCACGACATCGGGGGCGTCGTCGCCCGTCAGCGCCAGGCGCAGCGTCGTGTTGAGGTCGTCGAAGGACTGCGAGACACGCTGGATCTCGATGTTCGGGTACTGGTCCATGAACGCGGCGTTGAGCTGCTCCATCTGCTCGTTCTGCCCGCCGCGGACCTCCTGGTCCCATACGACGAGGGTCTGGTCCTTCAGACCGGAGATGTCGGTGACCACCTCACCCGTCGTGCCGGTCGAGGTCTCCTTGGCTGCGTCGTTGGACCCGGGGGTGCACGCGGCAAGCACGAGGGCCGCCGCGAGCAGGGCAACCGGGGCTGCGACCTTCGTGGGACGCACGGTTCTGCTCATCTTCTCTGATCTCCTGTCTGGTGCCGAGCGCACCCATTCTGGCAAAGCATCTCGCGTGCGGTCGTATCCGTCACCGACGACCACGCCGCAACCCGCGCCCGTCGCGCCTCGAGGAGGTGCGTTCGCCCACCCACGACTGACCGGGGGGCGAGACCATTCGGTTCGGTCCCACCCCCCGGCCAATACGTCGCAGCGGCGCTACTCCGCAGACTTGGGCGTGACGATCTTCGTCTCGCCCGGCGTCACGACGCCGCCCGAGACCGCACGGCGGCTCCGGCGGGCTCGTGCCGGGGCCGGGACGGCCGGCGCCTGGCTGTCAGCGGACGCGGCGGGCGCCTGGGGTGCGGTGGGCGCCTGGGATGCGGCGTGCGTCGTGGCCGCACCGGCCGCCGGGGCTGCCCCGATGACACCGGAGGTGGCCGGTGCCGCCCCGATGACACCCGTGCTCGTCGGCGCGCCATCGACCGCCGGTGCACCCGTGGGTGCCGGCGCGCTGGACGGCGCGGTGGCGCGGCGTCGGGCCGGTCGACGGCGTCCCGTGGGCGCTGTCTCGGCGGGCGCCGGCTCGACGGCGGGCGCCGGCTCGGTCACCCGCTTTGTCGAGACGGCCTCGTCGGACCGGTGCTCCGGCGCATCAGCCGCGCCGTGGACGTCCTCGTTGTGGGCGCTGGCGGCAGCGGCCGCGATGGTGGCGAGCGTGGCCTTGACGGCCTTGCGGGCGGCCACCGTCTCCGGGTCCTCGGCGACGGGCTCGGGGGCGGCCTCGGCAGCCGGCTCGGCGCCCCGACGGCCGCGACGGCGCGAGGAGGATCCGCCGTCGTCCGAGCCGTGCGAGTGGGACTCGTCGGACCGCTCGACCGGCTGGTCGTGCACGATGAAGCCGCGGCCGTTGCAGTGCTCGCACGGGGTCGAGAAGGCCTCGACGAGGCCCTGCCCGACGCGCTTGCGGGTCATCTGGACCAGACCGAGTGACGTCACTTCGGCCACCTGGTGGCGGGTGCGGTCCCGGCCGAGGCACTCGATCAGGCGGCGCATGACGAGGTCGCGGTTGGACTCGAGCACCATGTCGATGAAGTCGATGACGATGATGCCGCCGATGTCCCGCAGCCGGAGCTGGCGGACGATCTCCTCCGCCGCCTCGATGTTGTTGCGGGTGACCGTCTCCTCGAGCGTGCCGCCGGAGCCGGTGAACTTGCCGGTGTTGACGTCGACGACGGTCATGGCCTCGGTGCGGTCGATGACGAGCGAGCCGCCCGAGGGCAGCCAGACCTTGCGGTCCATCGCCTTGGCGAGCTGCTCGTCGACCCGGTGGCCGGCGAAGACGTCCGTGCGGTCCGTCCAGTGGTGCATCCGGTCGGCGAGGTCGGGCGAGAGGTCCTTGACGTAGGTCGAGATCGTCTGCCACGCACCGTCGCCGGAGACCACGAGGGACTCGAAGTCCTCGTTGAAGACGTCCCGGACCACGCGCACGGCGAGCTCGGGCTCACCCTTGAGCAGCAGCGGTGCGTTCTTGGCGTTCTTGGCCTTGGCCTCGATGTCCGCCCACTGCTTCGTCAGCCGCTCGACGTCGGCGCGGAGCTGCTCCTCGGTCGCCCCCTCGGCAGCCGTGCGCACGATCACGCCGGCCCCCGCGGGGACGATCTCCTTGAGCAGCTTCTTCAGGCGGGCCCGCTCGTTCTCGGGAAGCTTGCGCGAGATGCCGGTCATCGCCCCGGAGGGCACGAGCACGAGGTGCCGGCCCGCCAGGGTGACCTGCGCCGTCAGGCGGGCGCCCTTGTGACCGATCGGGTCCTTGGTGACCTGGACGAGCACGGCGTCCCCGGACTTCAGGGCCTGCTCGATGCGGCGTGGCTGTCCCTCCATGCCGGCGGCGTCCCAGTTGACCTCGCCGGCGTAGAGGACGGCGTTGCGACCCTTGCCCAGGTCGAGGAACGCGGCCTCCATCGAGGGCAGCACGTTCTGGACACGGCCGAGGTAGACGTTGCCGACCATCGACGTCTGCGTGTGCCGTGCGACGTAGTGCTCGACGAGGATGTCGTCCTCGAGGACGGCGATCTGGTTGAGGCCGTCCTTCTCGCGCACGACCATCTTGCGACCCACCGCCTCGCGTCGGGCGAGGAACTCGGACTCGGTGATGGTCGGGCGACGGCGGCCCGCCTCGCGCCCCTCGCGGCGGCGCTGACGCTTGGCCTCGAGCCGCGTGGAGCCCTTGAGGGCCGTGACCTCGTCGCGTGCGGTGCGGCCGGTCGGCTCCGCCTCGCCGGACCGGCTGCCACCGCTGCTGCGGCGACGGCGGCGGCGGCGGCGCGAGGACGAGCTCGACGTCTCGTCGTCCTCGGACTCGTCGGCGTCCGAGGGCTCGTCGGTGTCCTGGGGCTCGTCGGTGTCCTGGGGCTCGTCGGCCTCCGCCGCCCTGCCCCGAGCGGTCTCGTCGGCTGCGGTGGAGTCGTCCTCGGTCGATCCGTCGCCGTCCTGGCCCCCGCGGTTGCGGCGGCCACGGCCACCACGACGACGACGCCGCCGCCCCGTGGAGCTCTCCTCGTCACCGTCCGCGGCGCCATCCTCGGGCTCTGCCTGGGTCGGGGTCTCCTGGGACGGTGCCTCGTCGGCGGCCAGGGTCTCGGCGTCGGGGGTGCCGGCGGGTGCTTGGGCCCGACGGCGGCGCGGACGCGCCTTGGCCGGGTCCGGAGCCTGGAAGAGCAGCGCCGTCGCGGCCAGCCGCGGGCCGGTGTCGTCCTCGCCCGTGGTCTCGGCCACTGTCTCTGCGGTTGCGGCGGCGACGACGTCCTGCGGGCTGATCTCCTCGTCCTCGTCGCCGGGGCGCGCGCTGCCCAGCTCCGCGAAGACGTCGAGGCGCTGCTCGGGCGAGCGGGCGGGGGCGGAGGCCCGGCGGCTGCGGCGGGCGGGACGCCGAGGTGCCTGTTCGTCCGCCGCGGGCTCGTCCGTCGCCGCGGTCCGCTCCTGGGGCGTGACGATGGCTCGGTCGAGGTCGGCGAGCACGGGGGCGGCGGGCTCGGCCGGAGCGGCCGTCGTCTCGCTGGCGGGCTCGGCCGGAGCGGCCGTCGTCTTGGTGGCGGCCCGGCGGGTCCGTGGCTTCTTGGGGGCTGCTGCCTGCGCCTCCTCGGCGGCCTCGGGCACGGCGACGTCGCCGTCGCTCGGCTCGGCCGCCTCGGCCGCGGCGGAGGCGGCA
>NZ_JBTSDU010000115.1:0-10095 GCF_054605595.1 Georgenia sp.
GCATGGATCAACCAGCCCCCGAAGGAGACGACGAACTCAACGATTCAGCTCGACCACTGACCCACCAAGGTTGACAGGTTCCGGCGTCCCCGACGGCGGACTCGCCGCAGTGACTCCGGGTCTGAGTCCCGCACTCGCGGCTACCTACTTCGTGCCGACGACAGCGGCTTGGACGGCCCTCCACGAAATCGCACACCTCGGCGACGACGAGCACGTCGTCGTGGCCGGAGCCACCGGTGCCGTGGGATCGATGGCCGTCCAGATGGCGCTGCTCGCGAGTGCCCGCGTGGCGGCGCTCGTCGCCACCGAGGCGCAGAAGTCGTTGGTGCCGTCAGGCGCGGAAGCCATCACGATCGACGACCCCGAGCCGGTCGCGCTGCTCGCCGCGGAGCGGTCGGCGACGATGCTCGTCGACACGATCGGCGGCGAGCGTCTTGGCGAGCGTATGAAGTGGGTTGGGGCGGGCGGCCGTGCCGCACTCATCGGCTACGTGGCCGGCACCTCGACAACCCTTGACCTCCGGAACTGGCTGCTTGACCATGTGGCATTGTTGCCGGTCAGCATGATCCGCCGGGAACGGGCAGCCCGCGAGCTCGCCCCCGTATGGCGCAGATGCTCGTGACGGGTGACATCCGCCTCGAGGTGGAGTCCTTCGGCTTCGGACAGGCAGCCGAGGTCCTCGACCGACTTCGCTCCGGTGGTCTGCGAGGCCGTGCCGTGCTGGACCCGACTCTCTGACCGACAGGTGGCGCACCGCGCTACCTCGTAGAAGTCGACGCCCAGGTCGTGGAAGCGTTGATCTGGGCGTCGGCGCGTAGCTGCCCCGCGCGTAGCTGCTCCGCGGAGCGCGCTCCGCGCCGCGATGAGGGAGACCCGGCAACCGGGCGAAGAGCCATGCCGGGGCCGACAGACCGCACCCCGAGAATCGGGCCCCTGGGCCGGGAAGAAGGTGACGGGTCCCTACGCGGCCGACCGGCATCTGCCGAGCGACGAGCTCAGTGGAGGCTGAGCAGCTCGGCGGTGATGCGGGCGGCGACCTCCTGGAGCACCGGGACCACCTGCTCGCCGACGACATCCGTCACCCGCACCGCCGGTCCGGAGATCGACACCGCCGAGGTGGTGGGCACATCGGGCACGGCCACCGCATACCACCCCACGCCGAGCTCCTGCTCACCGTCGTCTACGGCGTACCCCTGGGCCCGGATCCGGTCCAGCTCGGCGATGAGCGCGTCGGGGTCGGTGATGGAGAGCTCGGTCTGGGCCGGCATGCCGGTGCGGGCACGGATCGCCCGGACGGTCGCGTCGGGGAGCTGGGCGAGCGTGGCCTTGCCCACCCCGGTGCAGTGGCAGAACACGCGGCGGCCCACCTCGGTGAACATCCGCATCGAGTGCACCGAGGCCGCCTGGGCGACGTAGACCGCCATGTCACGGTCGATCGTCGACAGGTTGACCGTCTCGCCGAGCTCGCGTGCCACGTGCTCGAGGTGGGGCCGGGCCCCGGCACCGAGCTGGCGCCCGGCGAGCTCGCCGAGCCGGATGGGGTTGGGACCGAGGGTGTAGCGCCGGGAGGGGGCCTGACGGGCGTAGCCGCGCGCGACGCGGGTGCGCATGAGCCGGTGGATGGTCGGCATGGGCAGTCCCGACGCCGCACGTTGGCTGAGGGTGGCGTCGCCGCCCTGGTCGGTCATCGCCTCGAGGAGGTCGATCGCCCGATCCACGGACTGCACGCTCTGGTTGCTCGGCACCCGCCGCTCCTCCCACCGCGGGCGGAGGGCGAGCCAGCCGCGCCGGGAGCCGGTCGAGGACCCGCGCATCGATCTCGAGGACGGCTTCGACGATGACGGCGATGCCGAGGACGGGTGGTGCACCTCGCCACGGGCAAGGGTTGACCACGTCGGTCGGTTGACCCTACGCTTTCACAGCGAGGAAGACGCATTTCAGAATGTGCGAGTGAGGTGCATTTCAGAATGTGCAAGTGAGGCAGAGGGTGACCGTCCCGTACACCGTCAACTGCTCGATCCTCCTGACGGAGCTACCACTCCTTGAGCGGCTGGCCGCGGCCCGGGCGGCGGGCTTCGAGGCTATCGAGTTGTGGTGGCCGTTCCCCACCTCGGCCCCCGACGCCGCGGATGTCGACGCACTCGTGCGTGCGATCGACGACGCCGGTGTCGCGCTCACCGGACTGAACTTCAACGCGGGCGACATGCCCGGCGGTGACCGCGGCCTCGTCTCCTGGCCCGAGCGCTCCGACGAGCTGCGCGCCAACCTCGAGGTCGTCACCACCATCGGCGAGCGCACGGGGTGCCGGGCGTTCAACGCCCTCTACGGCAACCGGGTCGACGGCGCCGACCCCGCCGCACAGGACGCGGTCGGTGCGGAGAACCTCGCCATGGCCGCCCGTGCGGTCGGACGGATCGGGGGCACCGTCCTGCTCGAGCCCGTCTCCGGGACACCGGCGTACCCGCTGAAGTCCTCCGCCGACGTCGTCGCCGTCCTCGACCGGGTGGCGCAGGAGCACGGAGAGACGAACCTCGGCCTGCTGCTCGATGTCTTCCACATCTCGGTGAACGGCGGCGACGTCGACGCCGACCTGGCCGCCTACCGCGACCGGGTCGCGCACGTCCAGATCGCCGATGCCCCGGGCCGTGGCGCCCCCGGCTCGGGCGAGCTGCCCATCGCCCGTTGGGTCGAGGACCTCCGTGCCGGCGGCTACGCCGGACCCGTGGGTCTGGAGTACAAGACGACCGATCCCGACCCCTTCACCTGGCTGCCGCGTGAACAGCGCGGCGGGCAGGCCTGAGCACCCCCGACACGGAAGGACCCTTCCATGAAGATCGCATTCATCGGCCTGGGCGTCATGGGCAGCCCGATGGCCGTCCACCTGCAGAACGCCGGGCACGACGTCACCGGGTACAACCGCAACCCCGAGAAGACTCGCGACCTCGTGGCGGCGGGCGGCACCGCCGCATCCTCGGTCGCGGACGCCGTCTCCGGTGCAGAGGTGGTCGCGGTCATGGTGCCGGACTCCCCGGACGTCACCGAGGTCCTCACCGGTGCGCACGGGGTCTTCGCGAGCGCCGCCCCGAACGCGCTCGTCATCGACTTCTCCACGATCCGCCCCGACGTCACCACTGGCCTCGCGGAACTGGCCAGGGAGAAGGGCTTCCGCCTGCTCGACGCCCCCGTTTCGGGCGGCGAGGCCGGGGCCAAGAACGCGGCCCTGTCGATCATGGTCGGCGGCACCGCCGAGGACTTCGCCGCCGCGGCGCCCGTCTTCGACGCGGTCGGCAAGACCATCGTCCACGTCGGTCCCTCGGGTTCGGGCCAGACCGTCAAGGCCGCCAACCAGCTCATGGTGGCCGGCAACATCGCCCTCCTCGCCGAGGCGGTGATCTTCCTCGAGGCCTACGGCGTGGACACCGCGGCCGCCGTGAAGGTCCTCGGCGGCGGGCTCGCCGGCTCGGCCGTGCTGGACCAGAAGGCGCAGAAGATGCTCGACCGCTCCTTCGAGCCCGGCTTCCGCATCGAGCTGCACCACAAGGACCTCGGCATCGTCACCTCCGCCGCGCGCGAGGCAGGCGTGGTCACCCCGCTCGGGGCCGTCGTCGCCCAGCTCATGTCCTCGGCCCGCGCGAACGGCGACGGCGGTTTGGACCACTCCGCCCTCCTCCGCGTCGTCGAGCGGCTCTCGGGCCGCGCCGACTGAGCACCGCGGCCCACCGGCCGCACCGACGGCCCCACACCGGGCCACCCCGCCCCACGTCGCGACGCCGTGACGGCACCGCGCGCCCTCCCGGGCCGCATCCACCCGAGCACCTGAAACCGGCAGGACCCGCCCGCCGCACGAGCATCGAGACCGACCTGCCCCGCATGCGAGCAGTCGTCGCCGCCGTCGCCATCATGGAGAAGGAGGGTGCCACCCAGACCTTCGGGCTGCCCGGCGCCGCCATCAACCCGTCCTCCGACGCGATGCGCCGCCACGGCGGTATCCGTCACGTGCTGGCCCGCCACAAGGAGGGTGCCTCCCACATGGCCGACGGGTACTCCCGGGCGGTGCCGGGGAACATCGGGATCTGCGTGGGGACCTCCGGCCCCGCCGGGACGGACATGATCACCGGGCTCTACGCCGCTCACGCGGACTCCGCCCCGATGCTCTGCATCACCGGGCGGGCGGCGGTCGCGAAGCTGGACAAGGGAGGACTTCCAGGCCGTCGACATCACCGCCATCGCGGCGCCCTTGACGAAGATGGCCAAGACGGTGCTCGAGGCCGGGCAGGTCCCTGGGGTCCTCGCGAAGGCCTTCCAGCTCATGCGGTCGGGGCGACCCGGCCCGGTGCTCATCGACCTGCCGATCGACGTCCAGACCGCCGAGATCGAGTTCGACCCGAGACCTACGTGCCGCCGCCGGTCGTGCGTCCCGCCGTGACACGCGCGCAGGTGGAGCGAGCGTTGGACATGCTCGACGCCGCCGAACGCCCCCTGCTGGTGGCCGGTGGCGGCATCGTCAATGCGGGTGGCGAGGACCTCCTCGTCGCGCTCGCCGAGACCCTCGACGTCCCCGTCGTCCCCACCCTCATGGGCTGGGGGACGATCCCCGACGACCACCGCCTCGCGGCCGGGATGGTCGGCATCCAGACCGCCCAGCGCTATGGCAACGCGACATTCCTCGAGGCGGACTTCGTCCTGGGCGTGGGCAACCGGTGGGCCAACCGCCACACCGGCGGCCTGGACACCTACCGGCAAGGCCGCACCTTCGTCCACGTCGACATCGAGCCCACCCAGATCGGGCGCGTGTTCGCCCCCGACCACGGGATCGTCTCGGACGCCCGGGCGTTCCTCGAGCTCGCCGTCCAGGTCGCCCGCGAGCGCCGCGCCGACCGGGCCCTGCCGGACCGCTCCGACTGGGTGGCGGCCGCCGCCCGCCGCAAGCGCGAGATGGTGCGCCGGACCGACTTCGGTGAGATCCCCATCAAGCCCCAGCGGGTCCACCAGGAGATGAACCGCGCGCTCGACCGTGACACCGTCCACGTCACCACGATCGGCCTGTCGCAGATCGCCGGCGCGCAGCACCTGCACGTCTCTCGGCCCCGTCACTGGGGCAACGCCGGGCAGGCCGGGCCGCTCGGCTGGACCGGCCCCGCCGCGCTCGGGGTCGCCACCGCCCGGCCGGACGCCGAGGTGGTGGCGCTCTCCGGGGACTACGACTTCCAGTTCATGCTCGAGGAGCTCGCGGCGGGCGCCCGGCATCACCTGCCCTATGTGCACGTCGTCGTCAACAACGCCTACCTCGGACTCATCCGGCAGTCGCAGCGGGCCTTCGAGGTGGACTACCACGTCTCCCTCGCGTTCGAGAACGTCGACTCTCCCGAGGGCGGCGGGTACGGCGTCGACCAGGTCAAGGTCGCGGAGGCGCTGGGGGGCAAGGGCATGCGGGTGACCGACCGGGAGGACCTCGGCACGGCCTTCGCCAAGGCCCGCGCCACCGCGCACGCGTTCCGCGGGCCCGTGGTCGTGGAGGTCGTCCTCGAGCGCGTCACCGACATCCCCATGGGGGCCGAGCTCGACGGCGTGAACGAGTTCGAGGAGCTCATGCCCTCGGCGAAGGACTCCGCCGCCGCCGCGGCGCTGCTGGACTGATCGCTGCTGGGCTGAGCCGCTCGCCGTTGACCGGGGGTGACCCCGCGTCTACTGTTTTCACTGGAAAGATAACGGGTTCCATCTCGTGAAAGTAGGAGAGTCATTTGGCCACCACGCAGGGTCTCGAGATCACCGGACCGACCGGCGAGAGGTACGAGGAGGTGCTCACCCCGGCAGCCCTCGACCTGGTCGCACGGCTCCACCGTGAGCTGAACGGGCGCCGCCTGGAGCTCCTCGAGGCGCGCCGGGTCCGCGTCGCCGACCTCGCGAACGGCGGCACGCTGGACTTCCTCCCGGAAACCGCGCCCGTGCGTGCGGACGAGAGCTGGCAGGTGGTGCCGCCGGCCCCCGGGCTCGTCGACCGCCGGGTGGAGATCACCGGCCCGACCGACCGCAAGATGACCATCAACGCGCTCAACTCCGGCGCGAAGGTCTGGCTCGCCGACCACGAGGACGCCAACACCCCGCAGTGGGAGTCCGTGGTGGGCGGCCAGCTCAACCTGCTCGACGCGATCAACCGCACCGTCGACTTCACGGCCGAGAACGGCAAGGAGTACAGGCTCCGGCCCGACTCCGAGCTGGCCACCATCGTGGTCCGCCCGCGCGGCTACCACCTGCCCGAGAAGCACATCCTCGTCGACGGCGAGCAGACCTCCGGCTCCTTCGTCGACTTCGCGCTGTACATCGCCACCGCAGGCCTGCGCCAGATCGAGAAGGGCCTGGGCCCCTACTTCTACCTGCCGAAGCTGGAGTCCCACCTCGAGGCACGGCTGTGGAACGACGCATTCCTCATCGCCCAGGACGCCCTCGGCATCCCGCGCGGCACCATCCGGGCGACGGTGCTCATCGAGACCTACCCCGCGGCCTTCGAGATGGAGGAGATCCTCTACGAGCTGCGCGAGCACTCCGCAGGCCTGAACGCCGGACGGTGGGACTTCATGTTCTCCGTCATCAAGTCCTTCCGCACCCGCGGCAAGGAGTTCATGCTGCCCGACCGCAACGCGGTGACGATGACGGTGCCGTTCATGCGCGCCTACACCGAGCTGCTCGTGCGGACGTGCCACAAGCGTGGTGCCCATGCCATCGGCGGCATGGCGGCGTTCATCCCCTCCAAGGACCCCGAGGTCAACGCGGCGGCCTTCGAGAAGGTACGTGCGGACAAGACCCGTGAGGCCGAGGACGGCTTCGACGGCTCCTGGGTCGCCCACCCCGGCATGGTGGAGCTGTGCCAGGAGGTCTTCACCGACAAGCTCGGCGAGCGGCCCAACCAGCTCGACCGCAAGCGCGAGGACGTCCACGTCACCGCCGCCCAGCTCCTCGACGTCTCCGCCACCCCCGGCGACGTCACCGAGGCGGGCCTACGCAACAACGTCTCGGTCGGTATCCAGTACCTCAAGGCGTGGCTCGAGGGCCTGGGCGCTGTGGCGATCTTCAACCTCATGGAGGACGCCGCGACGGCGGAGATCTCGCGCTCGCAGGTGTGGCAGTGGCTCCACGACGACGTGACCCTCGCCGACTCCGGCGAGCAGGTCACGCGCGAACTCATCGACCGGATCGTCGCGGAGGAGATCGCGAAGCTCCCGGGTGGCGCCGCGGACTACGACCGGGCGAAGGAGACGTTCCTCGAGGTCGCCGTCGCCGACGACTACGCCGACTTCCTCACCCTCCCGGCCTACGAGCGGATGCCGTAGCCCGCACGCGGCGTGGGGGAGGCCCTTGCCGCACGCGCGCGGCGGGGACTCCCCGCTGCGCGCCGCACGGCCCAGCCGGCTGTCGCCGATGGGCGGACCCGCACCGGGTCCCTCAGGACCCTCTCCGGCCGACCGGGGAGCAGGCACCAAGGAGGCTGCCATGGACCCGCTGCAACACGTCACCGCCCAGCTGCTCGCCGAGCTGGGCGAGGGTCCGGTCATCACCGACCGGCAACGCCTGCGCACGTACGAGTGCGACGGGCTCGCCCAGTACAAGGTGGTCCCTGGCCTGGTGGTGCTCGCCCGTGACGCCGCCGACGTCGCCACCGCCGTGCGTGCCTGCGCCGACCAGCGGGTGCCGTTCGTCGCGCGCGGCTCGGGCACGGGCCTGTCCGGCGGTGCGCTCCCGCACGCCGAGGGGGTGCTCGTCGTGATGTCCCGGATGCGCGAGATCCGCGAGATCGACGCCGCGAACCAGCGCGCCGTCGTCGACCCCGGGGTCATCAACCTCAGGCTGACCCAGGCCACCACGCCCGCCGGCTACTACTTCGCCCCCGACCCCTCGAGCCAGTCGGTGTGCTCGATCGGCGGCAACGTGGCCGAGAACTCCGGCGGCGCCCACTGCCTGAAGTACGGCTTCACCACCAACCACGTCACCGGCCTGGACCTCGTCACCCCGGGCGGGGAGCTCGTCGAGATCGGTGGCAAGGCACCCGACCCGCCCGGCTACGACCTGCTCGGTGCCCTGGTGGGCTCCGAGGGCACCCTGGGGATCGTCACCGCCGCGACCGTGCGCCTGACCCGCCTGCCCGAGGACGTCCGCACGATCCTCGCCGGCTTCGCCTCCACCGACGAGGCCGGTGCGGCCACCTCGGCCATCATCGCCGCGGGCGTCATCCCCGCCGCCATCGAGATGATGGACGCCCTGGCCATCGAGGCCGCCGAGAAGGCGGTCCACTGCGGGTATCCCGCCGGGGCCGGCGCCGTCCTGGTCGTCGAGCTCGACGGCGCGGCCGCCGACGTCGCCGGGGAGTTCGACGAGGTGGTGCGCCACTGCCAGGAGGCCGGCGCCTTCGAGGTGCGGGTCGCCGCCGACGACGTCGAGCGTGCCCTCATCTGGAAGGGCCGCAAGTCAGCCTTCGCCGCCGTCGGGCGGATCAGCCCCGACTACATCGTCCAGGACGGCGTGATCCCGCGCACCGCTCTGCCGCGGGTGCTGCGCGAGATCGCCCAGCTGTCCGCCGAGCGCGGGGTCCGGGTCGCCAACGTCTTCCACGCCGGGGACGGCAACCTCCACCCCCTCGTCCTCTTCGACGACGGGGAGGAGGGTGCGGCCGAGCGGGCCGAGGAGGTCGCCGGCGGCATCCTCGAGCTGTGCATCGCCAACGGCGGGTCCATCACCGGCGAGCACGGCGTGGGCTCGGACAAGGCCAAGTACATGCTGCGGATGTTCTCCGCGGACGACCTCGCCACCATGCAGATGCTGCGCTGCGCCTTCGACCCCGACGGCATCTCCAACCCGGGGAAGGTCTTCCCCACGCCGCGGCTGTGCGGCGAGCGCCCCGGGCGTCATCGAGGCGCCCACCCTCTGCAGGAAGCCGGACTGGCGGAGGTCTTCTGATGAGCATCGACATCATCGCGCTCGCCCGTAGCCTCGACGGCGCCGGCGAGGTCCGTCCCGCCGAGGACGCCGACGCCGTCGACGGCGTCCCTGCGGCCGCCGTCGCCCGGCCCACCTCGGTCGAGGCCACCTCCGCGTTGCTGCGCGAGGCCACCGGCCAGGGCCTGGTGACGGTCGCCCGCGGCGCGGGCACGGCGCTGACCTGGGGAGCCCCGCCCGAGCGGGTCGACGTCATCCTGGACACCCGGGGGCTGAACCGGCTGGTCGAGCACGAGGCGGGTGACCTCGTCGTCGTCGCCGAGGCCGGCCTGGCCCTGAAGGACCTCCAGGAGGAGGTCGGCCGCGCGGGCCAGGAGCTCGTCGCGGACATCCCGCGGGAGCGCTTCGACGCCGGCTCGACCATCGGCGGCGCGCTCGCGACGGCCGCGACGGGGCCGCGCCGGCTCCAGCGCCTCGCGCTGCGCGACCTCGTCCTGGGCACCACCGTCGTCCTCGCCGACGGCACCGTGTCGACGTCGGGCGGCAAGGTTGTCAAGAACGTCGCCGGGTACGACCTCGCCAAGATGATGACCGGGTCCTACGGCACCCTCGGGGTCATCGTGCGCGCCGCGTTCCGGCTCCACCCCGTGCGGCCCGCCCGCCGGTTCGTCCTGCGCAGCGCCCCGCTGGCCCGGACGGCCGAGCTGGCGCGCGTCGTCGTCGCCTCCCAGCTCGCCCCCGCCGCCGTCGAGATCGACCGGCCCGCGGGGAGCGACGACGCCACGCTCGCGGTGCTCCTCGAGGGCACCGAGGAGGCCGTGACAGCACGCGCCGCGGAGACGGCGGCCCTGATCGGCGGCGCGGTCGGTGAGCAGCCGTCGTGGTGGGCGCGTCTGCCCGGCGGCGACGTCACCGCCAAGGCGACCGCCACCCTCACCGGGGTGGCGGACCTCCTCACCGCGGCCAGCTCGAGCGAGCAGCGCCACGGGGCGTCCATCGCGCTGCGTGGCAGCGCGCTGGGGGTCCTCCACGTCGGCCTCCCCGCCCCCGCACCGGATGCCGTTGCCGCGGTCCTGGCGGACCTGCGCGCCGTTGCGCCCACGCCGCGGGAGGGCACCGTCGTCGTCCTGACGGCCCCCGCCGAGCTGCGCGACGGACTGGACGTGT